>NZ_JBFPJR010000026.1:0-56503 GCF_040838215.1 Nocardioides eburneus
CCGGGGGGGGGGGCCGGGGCCCGGCTGCTGTCCGACGCCTGTCTAGGAGCCGACCGGGATCACCGGTGGCGCCGGTGCTTGGCGTGCGTGGCCGGGACGCGGCCCCGCACGACGGCGGCGGCTGACGTGGAGCCGGCGACGTTCGCCCCGCCGGGGTAGGTCGCGACGATCCTGTTGCTGCCGCCCCGCACGCCGACCACCAGGGTCGCGTGCCCCGAGCGCAGCACGGCCGCACCCGCGGTCCGGCCGTTGACCTTGACGGTCACCTTGCCGGTCGGCGTGACACCGGTGGCCGTGACGGTGACCGCGACCGGGACCGTGCCGCGCGCGACCCTGCCGGCCTTGACGGCGGTGCGGGTCACCGCCTTGGTGACCGTGAAGGACCTGGACGCGGTCGCGCCCTTGGCGTCGGCCGAGCCCGAGTAGGTGAGCTGCAGCGTGTGACGGCCGACGGCGAGCCTGGCCGGGAGGGTGACGACGGCCTTGCCGTCGACGACGGCGGGAGCGCCGTCCGGCTTGTGGTCGATCGTGGCCGTCACGGTGCCGCCGTCGGGGTCACCGTCGGTGCTCACCCGCACGGTGGCCTTGCCCGGGCGCCCGTAGGCATGCGGCGGGACCGTCACGCTCAGCCGGGAGGAATACCCGCCGGCGGGCGGGACCTTGACCGTGCTGGTGCTCTTCACGGTGCCGTCGTCGTTGAGGACGACGGTGTTGCCGCTCGGGTGCTGGAAGTCGAACATCGGCTCGATGCTGCCGGCGGTCGCGTCGAAGGAGTCCTCGACCGGGCCGTCGCCGAAGTCGTCCTTGATGGTGCCGAGGCCCCAGTTGTCCTCGATGAACTTCACGATCGACGCCTGGTTGCTGATGTTGTGGTCGATGTAGTTCTTCTTCGCGTACGGCGAGATGACGACCATCGGCAGCCGCTGCGACGGGCCACAGCGGTCCTCCTCACCGGCGATCGGGTCGGCGGTCTGCGCGGCCGCCGTGCAGATCGCGGCGTCGTCGCTCGTGGACGACGGATTCAGGATCGTCGGCGCCTGGTGGTCGTACCACCCGTCGGAGTCGTCGTAGGAGATGACGATGGCGGTCGACTTCCACTCCGGCGACTGCTCGATCGCGTTGATCTCGCGGACGAGGAAGTGCTGCTCGTCGATGGGGTCGGAGTTGGAGGGGTGACCGTCCTGGTAGGCGTCGGCCTTGACGTACGACACCGCCGGCAGCTGGTCGTCGGCGACGGCCTGCTCGAAGACGGAGAGGTCGTACTCGTGGTTCGCACCGGTGTGGGTGGCGTCGTCGGTCGGGTCGTCGGCGCCGAGCGTCACGCCCTCCGTCCCCGGGTAGTGGTGCGGGTTCGAGGTCGACTTGTAGTACGCGAACGGGTTGTGGTGCGGCGAGTAGTCGGTGACCGTCGACCCGTGCAGGTTGACGTCGGTCGACTGGCACTTGGCGTACGCCGCGCCGTTCTCGGGGTCGTACGCCGTCGTCGGGGTGAAGCCACCCTGGAACCAGCCCCAGGTGAGGTGCTTCTCGTTGAGCAGGTCGCCGATGTTCTTCCCCTGCATCCCGACCAGGTTGCTCGACGAGGCGTGGTTGTTGTCGGAGCAGTCGTCATAGACCGGGTCCGGGTCGCCGATGACCGTGCCCAGGCCGGTGTCGGGGTCGACCGCCGAGAAGCCGCTCGCCGTCTTGTTCGCCGCCGGGGTGGGGTTCGTGTCGTCCGAGGTGGCGTCGTACGCGATGCCGCCGTAGGTCTGGCCGGCGATGACGTTCATCGCGCCGACGGTCGAGGGACCGAAGGTGGTGTCCCAGGAGTTGTCGCTCATCGCGTAGTTCTGGGCGTAGTTCCAGAAGCCTGTGACGGTGTTGCCGTCGTAGTAGCCCATGTTGATGGCGGCGCCCGCCGGTCCCGTGCCGGCGGTGCAGCCGCCGTTGGTGTTCTCCGGGAAGAGGTCCATCTTCCCGCCGTCCTCGGCCTTCTGCTCCGGCGTGTAGGCGTGGTTCTGCGAGCAGGTCCAGGCGTCGTCGTATCCGAGGCGGAAGGGCTTCGTGCTGTTCGGGTTCGCCGAGATCAGCGTGGGGTCCGCCTTGTAGTTGTTCGGCACCGGCGTCCCGGGCGCCGCGGTGAACGTCGGCGCGGCGGGGTTCGCGTCCTTGTTCGTGGCGTACGGGTAGGTGCCGAAGTAGTGGTCGAAGGAGATGTTCTCGCTGAAGAGGACGACGACGTGCTTGATCGGCGTGGCCGTCTGCACCTTGTCGGCCGCGGAGGCGCCCTGCGACGTGAAGTACGTCAAGGAGCCGCCGAGAAGCCCTGCGCCGGCGAGCGCCAGGCCCGCCCCCTTCCAGGTGCGCGAGAGCCGAACCGTGGGCTTTCTCATTCCCATGGATCCTTCCCGTGTCTCATCGGGTGTGTCGGGTGATGTGGTGGGGTGACGCTGCTGCCGGGTCTGCGCGCGTGGGTCACGCGAACATGCCCCGGCCCAACCAGTCGTCGGCCGACCTCACGCCCGGCAGGGCGAAGAAGTAGCCGCCGCCGACCGGCGAGATGTAGTCGACGAGGGGTTCGTCGACGAGACGCTTCTGCACCGTGACGAACTGGCGCTCGAGGTCCTGGTTGAAGGCCGTGAAGATCAGGCCCATGTCGAGGTTGCCGTTCATGTCGGTGCCGGCGTCGTAGTTGAAGGACCGGCGCAGGAACCGCTGGTCGTCCGTGTCCGGTGTCCGCGGGTTGGCCAGCCGGATGTGGGCGTCCATCTTGATCGCGTCACCGGTCGGGTCGAGTGCGTAGTCGGGCTCGTCGAACTCGTCGGTCCCGGTGAGGGGCGCCCCGGTGTCACGACTGCGCCCGAACATGTTCTCCTGCTCCAGGAGCGACACCCGGTCCCAGAACTCGACGAACATCCGGATGACACGGACGACGTGATAGCTGCCGCCGGCGACCCAGGCGGGCTCGTCGCCACCCGCGCGTGTCCACACCAGCCGGTCCATGAGCGCCGCGTCGTCGACCGCCGGGTTCGCCGTGCCGTCCTTGAAGCCGAGCAGGTTGCGCGGCGTCCCGCTCGGCCGCGGGGGCGACGAGAAGCCGTCCTGACGCCAGCGGACCGCGAAGGCGCCGCGCGTGCGCCGGGTCAGCAGCCGGAGGGCGCTCAGCACGGTGTCCGTGTTGTGCGCGCCGATCTGGAGCAGCAGGTCGCCGTGGCAGCGCGCCGGGTCGAGGTCGTCGTTCGGGAACGCCTCCATCGCGCGCAGCCGGGCCGGCTTCGCCTTCGCGAGCCCGAAGCGCCCGTCGAAGAGGCTCGCGCCGACGCTGGCCGTGACGGTGAGGCCGTCCGCAGGGATCTTGGGGCCGAGCACGCCGTTGGACCAGGTGGTGCCGGTGAGACCCTCATCCGGCGGCGTACCTCCCCGGGTGAGGAGGCGCGCGACCGAGGTCAGCTCCTGGAGGGCGTCCTGGAGCTCACGGCGGTTCGCCGCGGTGACGTCGAAGGAGACGTACGCCGCCGCGCGCTGCATCGGGGTCAGGATGCCCGCCTGGTGGACGCCCTCGAACGGGTAGGAGTCGGTCGGCTTCGACTCGCCGGCCGCGGCGCTCGGGCTGCTCGACGGCGCGTCGGCGAACGCTCGCCCCGCGACGAGCGCCCCGACCGGTGCGGCTGCGGCCGCTCCGACGGCGCCGCCGAAGAGTCCTCGGCGGGTGAACCGCCCGGTCACCGGGCACTCGCCGGCCATCAGTTGCTCCTTCGGGGGTCGGTCATGACCGCGACCTCGGAGAGGAGCTCGACGGTCTGGCTGAGGGTGGCGTCGAGGCGCTCGCGCGCGCGGCGGCCGAGCGAGGTCACCGGCGTCCAGCGGCCGTGGTGGTCGTAGGAGCGGACGAGCCGCCGCGACCGTGCGATCCAGGCGTCCACGTCGGCGAGGTCGTGGCCGCGCGCGGCGAGGATCGGCCGCAACGGCCTGAGCGCCTCGAGGCTGCCGGTGAGGTTGGCGTCGATCGTCGCGAGGTCGGTGCCGCTGCCCGCGTCGTCCTCGCCGGTGAGCTCGAAGCGCACGGCGTCCTCGATGATCTCGTGGGCACGCAGCCCGATCACGGTCGTCGACTGGACCGGGTTGACCATGTCCTTGCGCAGGTGGGCCACGGCCTTCACGAGGTCGTCGGCCGGGCCCTGGATCCGGGCCGCGGGCGCACCGCCCCACAGCAGCGCCTCGATCTTGTGGAAGCCGTGCAGGTCCGGATCCTTCGCCGGATCGGTCGCTGAGGGAAGCGCGTCGATCGCGTCACCGTCGTCGCCGAAGGCGTCGTACGCCGCACCCAGCGTCTCGTAGTGCAGATGTGCGGTGAGCCAGTCGCTCCTCGCGGTGACGAGATCGCCGCGGCGTACGTCGTCGGCCACCTGCTGCGTCTGGCGCTGCAGCCCGGGCAGCTCGCCGCGGACCCAGCGTTCGTACTCCTTCAGCGCCGGGATCAGGTCACGAACGGTGACCGGCCGGATGCCGGGCGTGGTGGGTCCCGCGTCGTCGCCCGTGAGCCTCCACGACGCGCCCGCCACCGGGTCGGAGTCGGCGGGCATGCAGAAGAAGCGGTAGGTGCCGGGACCGAGAGTGACGCTCGCCGCGCGGGTGGCGCCGGAGCCGATGTTCTCCGCGTCCAGGTAGACCTTCCGCGTGGCGGGGTCCTCCACGTAGACCTCGACGGGCTGGATCGAGTTGTTCCAGAACGCAAAGGTCTGGGGCCCGGAGGTGCCACCGGACCAGCCCTGTCCGCAGACGTCGGTGCCGACCGTCACGGGCGTGCCCGGCACCGTCGCCGAGCCGTGGGGCGCGGCCACGGGAAGGGCTTGATCGCCGCGGTGGGTCGCGGCGACCGCGACTCCGCCGACCGCAAGCGCGCCGATGACGCCCGCGGTCAGGAGGACCCTCGGACGGCGCCACGCCGTCCGCTTCGCTCGTTCCCCGGCGCCCTCGACGAGCTCGTCCACGTCAGCCTCGTCGACGGACGCGGTGTCATCCGTGTTCGTCACCGGTCCCTCTCCACTGCGCCCTCGGGAGGCGCAGCGGTGAGAGTCTGGGATCAGCCGCGGACGCGGCGGTGCCACCGACGTGGACGAGCAGTGAACAGCGTCTTTACATAGTTCGGCGAACGATTCCCAAACTGGACGATCGCGATCGCGCAGCAGGCTCAGGCACGCGAAGCCCGCGTGGGTGGTCGTCCGCAGATGGCGCGCGAGTTCCGCGTCACGGCGTTGCGCGAGCGGACCGGAGACCGTGTCGCGAGCCGCGGCAGGACCCGCTCGGCACCACCGGTGCCGAGGCAGGGTTGACCGACCGTTCGGTCAAGGTCCGCCGCACCTCCTCGACGCCGGCTCCTCGCTGGGCTCGCGCGGCAGCGAGTGCGCGGCTTGGGCCGAGATGAGCCGACCGGGCAGAAGCAAACGCAGCACAGACGGCGGAGGGGCGCCCGTACGACGACGGGCGCCCCTCCGGTGAGGCAGGCTGTGATCAGCCTGTGATCAGCGGTGCAGGTCGAAGCGGTCAGCCTCCATGACCTTGACCCAGGCGGCGACGAAGTCCTTGACGAACTTCTCCTTGGCGTCGTCGGCACCGTAGACCTCGGCGACGGCCCGCAGCTCGGAGTTCGAGCCGAAGAGCAGGTCGACGCGACTGCCGGTCCAGAGCTTCTCGCCCGTGGCGTCGTCGAAGGCCTCGAAGGTGTTTTCGTCGCCCTGGACGGGCTTCCAGGTGTGGCTCATGTCGAGCAGGTTGACGAAGAAGTCGTTCGTCAGCGCACCCGGCGTCTTGGTGAGAACGCCCAGCTCGGAGCCCTGGTGGTTCGCGCCGATGACCCGCAGGCCGCCGACGAGGACCGTCATCTCCGGGGCGTTGAGGCCGAGGAGGCTGGCTCGGTCGACGAGCATGAACTCGGCCGGCCGGCTCGCCGCCTTGCCGAGGTAGTTGCGGAAGCCGTCGGCGGCGGGCTCCATGTGGCTGAACGACTCGACGTCGGTCATCTCCTGGGTGGCGTCGCCGCGGCCCGGCGTGAACGGCACCTCGAGGTCGTAGCCGGCCGCCTTGGCCGCCTGCTCGACACCGACGGAGCCGGCGAGCACGACCAGGTCGGCGAAGGAGACCTGCGTGCCTCCCTCGGCGTTGAACGCCTCCTGGATCGACTCGAGCGCGCTGATGACCTGCGCGAGCTTGTCGGGCTCGTTGACCTCCCACGCGCTCTGCGGCTGCAGGCGGATGCGGCCGCCGTTGGCGCCGCCGCGCTTGTCGGTACGACGGAAGCTGGATGCCGACGCCCACGCGGTGGTGACCAACTGCTGGACGCTGAGGCCCGACTCGGCGATCTTCGCCTTGAGGGTCGCGATCTCGGCGGCACCGATCGGCTCGCCCTCGGGCGTCACGACCGGGTCCTGCCACACGAGCTGCTCGCTGGGCACCTCCGGGCCGAGGTAGCGCTCGACCGGGCCCATGTCGCGGTGGGTGAGCTTGAACCAGGCACGGGCGAACGCGTCGGCGAACGCCTCCTGGTCGTCCTTGAACCGCCGCGAGATCTGCTCATAGATCGGGTCGAAGCGCAGGGCGAGGTCGGTCGTCAGCATGCGCGGCTCGCGCTTGCCGTCACCGAACGCCTCCTGGACGAGGTCGGCGCCGCCGTTGTTCTTCGGCCGCCACTGCTTGGCGCCAGCCGGGGACTCGAAGAGCTCCCACTCGTAGGCGAAGAGGATGTGGAAGAACTCGTTGTCCCACCGGGTCGGGTGGTAGGTCCAGGTGACCTCGAGACCGCTGGTGACGGTGTCGGGACCGGAGCCGGTGCCGTAGCCGTTCTTCCAGCCCAGGCCCATGTCCTCCAGCGGGGAGGCCTCCGGGTCGGGACCGAGCTTGTCGTCGGGGTGCGCGCCGTGCGTCTTGCCGAAGGTGTGGCCGCCGGCGATCAGGGCGACGGTCTCCTCGTCGTTCATCGCCATCCGGGCGAACGTCTCGCGGATGTCGCGCGCCGCGGCGATCGGGTCCGGAACGCCCTCGGGACCCTCCGGGTTGACGTAGATCAGGCCCATGTGGGTCGCGCCGAGCGGCTTCTCGAGGTCGCGGCGCTCGCCACCCGAGATCCGCTTGTCGCTGCCGAGCCACTCCGTCTCGGAGCCCCAGTAGACGTCCTCGGGCTCGTAGACGTCCTCGCGACCGCCGGCGAAGCCGAAGGTCTTGAAGCCCATGCTCTCGAGCGCCGCGTTGCCGGCGAGGACGATCAGGTCGGCCCACGAGATCTTCTTGCCGTACTTCTTCTTGACCGGCCACAGCAGACGGCGAGCCTTGTCGAGGCTGACGTTGTCGGGCCAGCTGTTGAGCGGCGCGAAGCGCTGCTGGCCGGAGCCGGCGCCGCCGCGGCCGTCCTCGACCCGGTAGGTCCCGGCGCTGTGCCAGGCCATCCGGATCATGAGCGGACCGTAGTTGCCGAAGTCGGCGGGCCACCACGGCTGCGAGTCGGTGAGGACGGCGACGATGTCCTGCTTGACCGCCGCGAGGTCGAGAGACTCGAACTCCTGGGCGTAGTCGAAGTCCTCGCCCATCGGGTCCTTCGCCGGCGGGTTCGCCGCGAGCAGGTTGAGGTTGAGCCGGTTCGGCCACCAGACGGTGTTGGGGTCACCCTGGGTCGGGTGAGGCAGGTCGGCGCCGTGCGCGACCGGGCAACCGGTGCCGGGCGCCGGCACCGCGTCGTCCGTCGTGATCTGGCCGTGGAGGTTCTCCGGCTCGGTGGGCTCGGTCTCGGTCATGGTGATTCCTTCCGGTGCTTGCCGATCAGCTGGCGATTCAGGAACGGGTGGTGGAGCAGTCGGGGCACAGGCCCCAGTAGATGACCTCGGCCTCGTCGATCGTGAAGCCGTGGTCGTCGGACGCGGTGAGGCACGGCGCCTCGCCGACGGCGCAGTCGACGTCGCCGATGGCGCCGCAGGACCGGCACACGACGTGGTGGTGGTTGTCGCCGACACGGGATTCGTAGCGAGCCACGGAGCCGGTCGGCTGGATGCGCCGCAACAGGCCGGCCGCGGTGAGCGCACTGAGGGAGTCGTAGACGGCCTGGTGGGACACCTGCGAAAGCTCCTGCCGGACGGCCCCGATCAGCGAGTCCGTGTCGGCGTGCGGATGGGCGTGAACGGCCTGCAGCACAGCCAGCCGCGGGCGCGTGACGCGGAGATCCGCGTCACGCAACATCTGCTGGAAGTCCGTCGCATCAGCCACACCCCGAAGTCTTCACCCTTTTCTTGAATGAGTCAAGAAAATTCTCTGGCGCGTCGGCCAGCCCTGGGGACGGATCAGCCCTGGTGCGGGTGACGGTGCTCCGTCGGCGGCACCAGGGTCTCCTTGATGGATCGAGGCGAGGTCCACCGCGTGAGGTTGAGCGCTGAGCCCGCCTTGTCGTTGGTGCCGGAGGCCCGAGCCCCGCCGAACGGCTGCTGCCCGACAACCGCACCGGTCGGCTTGTCGTTGACGTAGAAGTTGCCCGCCGCGAAGCGCAGCTTCTCGCTGGCCCACGCGATCGCGCGGCGGTCGGTCGCGATGATCGAGCCGGTGAGGGCGTACGGCGCCGCCGACTCGGCCTGGGCGACGACGGCCTCGAACGCTGCGGGGTCGGCGTCCTCGTAGACGTGGACCACGAGGATCGGACCGAAGTACTCCGTCGAGAACATCTCGTCGGCCGGGTCCTCGGCGACCACGATGGTCGGGCGGACGAAGTAGCCGACGCTGTCATCGACCGTGCCGCCGGCGACGATGGTGAGACCGTCGGTCGCCTTCGCCCGCTCGATCGCGGCCGCGTGCTTCGCGAAGGCACGGGCGTCGATGACGGCGCCGGTGAAGTTGGCGAAGTCGGTCGGGTCGCCGACGGCGAGCGCGTCGGTCTCGGCGGCGATCTCGTCGCCGATCTTCGCCCACAGCGAGCGCGGGACGTAGGCGCGGGAGGCGGCCGAGCACTTCTGCCCGGAGTACTCGAAGGCTCCCCGGATCAGGGCCGTGCGGAGCACGTCGGGGTCGGCGCTGGGGTGGGCGATGATGAAGTCCTTGCCACCGGTCTCGCCGACCAGCCGCGGGTAGGAACGGTAGCCCGGGAGGTTGGCGCCGACGGTCTGCCACAGGTTCTGGAACGTGCCGGTGGAGCCGGTGAAGTGGATGCCGGCGAGGTCGGGGTGCCCCAGCGCGACCTCGGAGACGGCCAGACCGTCGCCCGGCAGCATGTTGATCACGCCCGGCGGCATCCCGGCCTCCTCGAGGAGCTCCATCGTGAGGGACGCGGCGAGCTGCTGGGTCGGCGACGGCTTCCAGATCACCGTGTTGCCCATCAGCGCCGGCGCGGTGGGCAGGTTGCCGGCGATCGCGGTGAAGTTGAACGGCGTGATCGCGTAGACGAAGCCCTCGAGCGGCCGGTGGTCGGTGCGGTTCCAGACGCCGGGGCTGTTGGCGATCGGCTGGTCGGTGAGCACCTGAGCGGCGAAGTGGACGTTGAACCGCCAGAAGTCGATCAGCTCACAGGCCGCGTCGATCTCCGCCTGGTACGCCGTCTTGCCCTGCCCCAGGACGGTGGCGGCGTTGAGCCGCTGGCGCCACGGCCCGGCCAGCAGGTCGGCGGCGCGCAGCAGGACCGCGGCGCGCTCGTCGAAGGGCAGCGCGCGCCACTCCTGCGCGGCGGCCGCGGCGGCGGCGATGGCCTTCGCGGCGTCGGCGGCGGTGCTGTTGCGCATCACGCCGAGCGTCTTGGCGTGGGCGTGCGGCTGCACAACCGCGATCTCGTCGCCGCCGCCCGTGACCCGCTCGCCCCCGATGTGGGCGTCGAGCTGCTTGACCGAGCCGCTGAGGTGGGCGATCTCGGTGGCGAGGGCATCACGCTCCGCGGTGCCGGGTGCGTAGGTGAGGTTCGGCTCGTTGGCGGGGACCGGCGGGGTGGTGATGGCGTCCAATTCGTGACCTTCTGGATGCTGGTTAGCGGGTTGCGGGGTTGATCATGGTCATGCCGGCGACCGTGGCGCGGTCGAACGTCGGCAGCAGCGCCGCGGCCTCTTCGAGGCCGATGACGCGCTCGATGAGGTCCTGCGGCCGCAGCCCGCCAGATTCGATGAGCGCGAGCATGCTCGGGTAGTCGACGGCCGCCATGCCGTGACTCCCGAGCAGGTCGAGCTCCCAGCCGATGACCCGCGCCATCGGCACGCGCGGGTGCCCGTCCACGGGTGGCAGCAGGCCGATCTGCACGTGCCGGCCGCGGCGGCGCAGGCTGTGGATCGCGTCCGCGCAGGTCTGCTCGCTGCCGACGGCGTCGACGGCGACGTGGGTGCCGCCGCCGGTCAGGTCATGGACCGCGGTCGGCACGTCCGAGCCGTCGGCGACGACGACGTGGTCGGCGCCGAGGTCGCCGGCGACCTTGAGCGCCTCGGCGTTCCGGTCGACCGCGACCACACGGGCGCCCAGGGCCTTCGCGATCATCACGGCGCTCAGGCCGACGCCGCCGGCGCCGATGACGGTGACCGACTCGCCGGCGTCGAGCCGGGCGCGTCCGACCAGTCCGCGGTACGCCGTCGCGAACCGGCACCCCAGGCTGGCCGCGGCCTCGAAGGACACCGACGCCGGGATCGCCACCAGGTTGGTGTCGGCGGCGTGCAGGGCGACGTACTCGGCGAAGGAACCCCAGTGGGTGAAGCCCGGCTGCTCCTGATCGGGGCAGACCTGGGCGTCACCCTGCCGGCACCACTCGCAGCGACCACAGCCGCAGACGAACGGCACGGTGACGCGGTCGCCGACCCGCCACTTCGTGACGCCGGCACCGACCGAGGCCACGATGCCGGCGAGCTCGTGTCCGGGGACGTGCGGAAGGGCGATGTCGTCATGCCCGGCCCAGGCGTGCCAGTCGCTGCGACACAGGCCGGTGGCGTGCACCTCGACGACGACCCCGCCGTCCGGCGCGGTCGGCTCGGGCACGTCGCGCACCGTCGGCGTCGCGCCGATGGCGTCGAAGATCACGGCACGCACGGCGTCCTCACCTCCGGGGGCGTACGCCGGCTCACGACGGCCACGCCACGTTGAGGTACTGCGGCGAAGGCCGTCACCTGTCCTCCTCGAACGTGATCACCTGACGAAGCTCGGAGCCGTCCGCGAGGCGGTCCATGGCCTCGTTGATGTCCTCGAGCCGGATGTGCGACGAGATGAGCTTCTCCACCGGAAGCCGGCCCTCGCGCCACAGCTGGGCGTAGACGGGGATGTCGCGCTGCGGAACGGCGGAGCCGAGGTAGCTCCCGACGATCGTGCGCGCCTCGGCGGTGAGCACCAGCGGCGAGATCGTCGACCGCGCATCGGGTCCGGGCAGGCCGACGGTCACCGTGGTGCCGCCGGGCGCGGTGATGGCGACCGCGGTCTCGAAGGCCTTCGGGTGGCCGGCGGCCTCGACGACCAGGTCGGCGCGGATGCCCTGCTCCTCCGCCTCGGCGGGGGTGAAGACCTCGGCGGCACCGAGGTCGCGGGCGGTGTCGAGCTTGGCCGGGACGGCGTCGATACCGATGACGTGGGCGCCCAGCGAGACGGCGGTGAGCACCGCCGCCATGCCGACGCCGCCGAGACCGACGACGGCGACCCGCTGGCCCTCGACCGGGCGGGCGACGTTGAGCACGGCGCCGCCTCCGGTGAGGACGGCGCAGCCGAGCACGGCGGCGACCTCCGGGGGTACGTCGTCGCCGACCGGCGTCACGGATCGGCGGTCGACCGTGGCATACGTCGCGAAGCCGGAGACGCCGAGGTGGTGCTTGACCTGCGCACCGTCGCGGCTGAGCTTGACGTCACCGGAGAGCAGGGTGCCGGCGTTGTTGGCGGCGGTGCCCGGCACGCACGGCATCTTGCCGTCGGTGCGACATCCGGCGCACTCCCCGCACCGCGGCAGGAATGCCATCACGACGCGCTGGCCGACCTCCAGGTCGGCCACGCCGGGGCCGACCTCGACGATCCGTCCCGCCGCCTCGTGCCCGAGCAGCATCGGCGTGGGGCGGACGCGGTGGCCGTCGACGACGGACAGGTCGGAGTGGCAGATCCCGGCAGCCTCGATGCGCACCAGCACCTCGTCGGGGCCGGGGCCCACGAGGTCGAGCTCGCCGACCGTGATCGGCCGGCTCTGTGCGAAGGGCGCGGATGCGCCGCAGGACTCCAGGACCGCGCCGCGGATGCGGTGGGTGTTCATCGGTTCTCCTCCCGGGTACGAGGCCGGGGCCACCGCCTCGGCCACACGATGTGTCGTCGCCGTACGTGCTCGGTGCTGCCGTCGCAGGTGCGACGGATCGCGCCGGTCGACAGCATGCGTGGCACCCTCACAGCTCCTTCAGGTTGTCGGCGCCGAAGAGGGCCTCGCCGCCGACGACGGTGGCGACCACGTCGATTGTCTCGATGCGCTCGGGCGCGACCTCGAGCAGGTCGTCGGAGAGGACCACGAGGTCGGCGAGCCGCCCGCGCTGCAAGGTGCCCTTGCGGTGCTCCTGGTGGTCGGCGTACGCCGATCCGTAGGTGTAGGCGCGCAGGGCCTGCACCGGCGTGAGCCGCTCGGCGGGGTTGAGCACGCGACCGTCGTCCAGGACGCGGGTGACCAACGCCTGGATGCCCAGCAGCGGGGCACCGTCGACCACCGGGCAGTCGGAACTGCCCGGCAGCTCGATGCCGGCGTCGAGGAAGCTGCGCTGGCGATAGAGCAGGTCACCGCGCTCCGGGCCGACCGCCTCGAGATAGGTCGCGCCGAACTCGGTGAGGAAGCGACCCTGCGGGACCGGGATGACGCCGTGCGCGGCGAGCCGTTTGATCGTCTCGTCGTCCGCGACCCCGCAGTGCTCGATCCGGTGCCGGGCGTCCGGCCGGGGAAACGTCTCCTGCGCCGCCTCGTAGGCCCCGAGCGCCACGTCGACCGCCGCGTCGCCGATGGCGTGCGTGGCGATCTGCCAGCCGGTGCGATGGGCCGCGAGCACCTGCGTGCGCAGTTGGTCGGGGTCGGGGTGCGCCAGACCGGTGTTGTCCGGCTCCCCGTGGTAGGGGCACCGCAGCGACGCCGTGCGCGAGCTGAGCGCCCCGTCGCCGAAGATCTTGACCGCTCCGATACGCAGCCGGTCGTCGCCGAGGCCCGTGCGCAGACCCAGGTCGAGGCCGAAGCCCGGGAGATCGCGCTCGCTGCCCGCCATCTCGTGGAGCGCCGCCATCTCCGGCATGACGGTGATGCGCGGCCCCCGCAGCCCCTGGTCCCGGGCGGTGAGGAAGGCGCCGAGGTCGGCCGGACCGTTCCCGGTCAGGCTCCCGGAGATGCCCGGCTCCGTGATGCTCGTGAGACCGTCCGCGAGTGCCGCGGCACTCGCGAGTCCGATCGCCCGGACCATGTCCGCCGAGGAGATCGGCCCGGCACCGGCCAACGCGAACTCCCACGCCCGCTCGGTGAGGTAGCCGGTCGGCGTCCCGTCGGGGCGACGCTCGACCGTGCCGCCGTCGATCTCGGGCAGGCCGTCCGGGTGCCCTCCCCCGACGAGCCGTATCGCCGGGGTGTTGACGATGCCGCTGTGGTGGGAGCGGTGGAGCACGAGCAGCGGGCGCCCGCCCACCGCGGCGTCGAGCGCCTCGCGCAGCGGATGACCCCCGAGCGTGGACTCGTCGTACCCGTGCGCGCGGACCCAGGCGTCGCCGGGCAGGCCGACGACGTGGTCGGCGAGTGCGGCGTAGAGCTCCTGGAGGGTGCGCACCCGGCGGGGACTGACATCGCACGACAGCAGCGCCTGCCCGCGCCCGCTCAGGTGGTGGTGGGCGTCGTGGAGGCCGGGCACCGCCGGGGCACCGCCGAGGTCGACGACCCGACGCGCGCGCAGGCCGCTGACCTCCTCGTCGAGGCCGACGACCACGCCGTCGAAGACGCCCAGGGTGTGGGCCATCGGGCGGGTCGAGGTCCCGGTCCGGATACGCCCGTTGAGGTAGAGGGCATCCAGGATCATGGCGTGTGGTCTCCTAGCGAGAGGTGTCGGCTCCCCGGACGATCGGGGGCTCGGCCGGGGAGCCGACGGCTCAGCGGGTGGCGCCGTTGACCGTGATGGTCTTCAGTCGGCCGGTGTCCACCGCGTAGCCGTCGAGGATCTGGCCGTAGGTACCGTCGTCGACGAGCGACTGGTACGCCGCCTGGAGCGCCTTGCCCAGGTCGGTGTCGAGCACGAAGACGCCGATCGGCTGGCCCTCGACGGGCTCGGTGTAGCCGATGGTCAGGGCTCCGTTCGCGCTCTGCGCGATCGCGGTCGCGATCGGCGTGTCGATGACGAGCGCGTCGGCGCGGCCGGCGCTGAGGGCGGTGACGGCGGCCTCGTTGGTCTGGGCCTGGACCGCCTTCGGAGCAGGCTTGCCGGCGGCCTTGCACTGCTTGAGGATGGAGCCGGCCGTCTTCGTGGTGGTCAGCTGGGCGAGCTGGACGGTGCCGGTCGCGGCGGCGACCTTCTTCCCGCACAGGTCGGTGTCGGACGTGATCGACTGCGGGTTGCACTTCGCGACCACTGCCGACACGCCGGCCTGCAGGTAGTCGACCCACGCGCCGCCGTTGGCCTCGCGCTCCTTCGTGTCGTTGAGGAAGGTCGCCATCCCGTCGGCCTTGCCGGACTGCAGCTCGGCGAGCGGGTTGTTGCTCTTGACCCACGTCACGGTGAGACCGAGGCGTTGCGCGGCAGCGGTGATCAGGTCGGGCTCGAAGCCGCGCTGCGTGCCATCCGCGGTGAAGTTCACCTTCGGCAGGTCGGCGGTCACCGCGATGCGCACGGTGCCGTTCTTCAGCGAGGCCGGCAGGCGCGAGGCGAGGGTCTCGTCGACGTCCTGCTCGGACTGCGCCGGGGCCGCCATCGGGTCACCGGATGGGACCGACGTGCACGCGCCGGCGGACGCGGAGGCCCCGGAGGTCGAGCGGCCTCGGGGTTGCTGGCGCCGCAGGCGGCGAGGGACGCGCTGACGGCAGCGCCCGCGACGAGCATGGCCAGAAGGCGGATCTTCTTCATCGGGTGTCCTTCACTCAAGGGGTGGTGGTGCCGTCAGGACGGCCTGTTGTGACGGGTCAGGATCCGCTCGAGCCCGATCTGGAGCAGGGTGATGACAGCGGTCAGGACGAGGTACCAGAAGGTCGCGACGAGGAGCAGGGGCACCTGCTGGAACGTCCGGGCGCCGATCTGGCTCACGGCCGAGAACAGGTCGGTGACCGAGGCGAGGATCACGACCGCGGTCGTCTTCGTCATCGAGATGACGTCGTTGAAGAACGGGGGTACGGCGACCGGCAGGATCTGCGGGGCGATCACCCGGCGGCGTACCTGCCACGGGGTCATGCCGAGGGCGGCCGCGGCCTCACGCTGTCCCTTCGGGACGGAGGCGACCGCCCCACGGATGATCTCCGCCTGGTAGGCCGACTCGTTCAGGCAGAGGCCGATGATGCAGCCGACGATCGGGGCGATCAGGTCGTTCGTGTTGTAGAACGCGAGCTTCGGCCCCCCGAACGGCACCCCGAGGCCGAGGTAGGGGTAGAGCTGTCCGAGGTAGACGAAGAAGATGACCTGGACGATGACCGGGACGCCACGGAAGAACCAGATGTACCAGCCGGCGATGGCCGAGAGGATCCGGCTCTCGGAGAGCCGCAGGGCGGCGACGACGCTGCCGAGGACGAGGCCCAGGATCATCGCGGCGACGGTCAGGACGACGGTGACGGCCAGGCCCTTGAGCACGGCGGAGTCGAGCAGGTGGGCGCGGACGACGTCCCAGTGCCAGTTGTCGTTGGTGAGGACGCTGTAGACCAGCATCGCCACGACGAGGGCGACGACGGCGTAGGTCACCCAGCGTCCGGGCCGCGGGCGCGTGATGACGCGGTCGGCCACGGGAACGACGTACTCCTCGGTGACGCCGGACGCGGCGGTGGGCGAGCTGACGGTGGGGCTGCCGAGAGGACTGGTCACTGGACCCTCGCAAGGAACTCACGGGTACGCGGGTGGGACGGCTGACCGAGGACCTCGGCCGAGGCGCCGTACTCGACGATGCAGCCCTGGTCGACGAAGGCGACCTTGTCGGCGACGTCGCGGGCGAAGGCCATCTCGTGGGTGACGACGATCATCGTCATGCCGGTGCCGGCGAGACGACGCATGACACCGAGGACGTCGCCCACCAGCTCGGGATCGAGGGCGCTGGTGGGCTCGTCGAACAGCATCACCTTCGGGTCCATCGCCAGGGCCCGGGCGATCGCCACGCGCTGCTGCTGACCGCCGGAGAGCTGGGCGGGGTACTTGTCGACGTGGTCGGCCAGCCCGACTTCTCCGAGCAGCTCGATCGCGCGCTTGCGTGACTCCGCCTTGGCCCGGCGCGCGACGACGACCTGGCCCTCCATCACGTTCTCCGCGACCGTCCGGGTCGGGAAGAGGTTGAAGTGCTGGAAGACCATGCCGATGTGGCGGCGCTGCGCGGCGAGACGGCGCGGCGCCAGCTCGTGGAGGCGTCCGTTGCGTACGGCGACGCCGATGCGCTCGCCGTCGACCTCGATGGACCCGATCGTGGGCGTCTCGAGGGCGTTGATGCAGCGCAGCATCGTCGACTTGCCGGATCCTGAGCGGCCGATCACACAGACGACCTCGCCGCGCTCGACGTCAAGATCGACGCCGCGCAGCACATGGGCCTGTCCGAAGACCTTGTGCAGGTCACGGATGCGGACCATCGGCGCCACAGACTCCGACGTTGGCTTCTGGGGTGCAGCCCCGGGGGCAGGTGTGGCGTGACCGCCCACGGCGAGCTCCTTTCTCCTCCGCCGACGGGTCGACCGCTCGGCGTGTGCCAGAGTTCATTGGATGCAGAGAAGCGTGCGCCGGAATTTCCTCATACCTTCATCAGCGGCGTGCGCGACGTAGCATTCGTGCATGCTGAGCGAGACGGATCTCGAATTCGTGCATGCCCTTCAGGAGGCTCCGCGGGCCTCGTGGAACCTGCTCGCCCAGGTGCTCGAGACCGACGCCCGGACGGTGGCCAGGCGCTACGTCCGATTGCGGGACGAGGGGCAGATCCGGGTCGTGGCCACGCTCGGTCCGCGGATGTTGGCCGAAGCCCATTGGGCGCACCTGCGCGCGCGCACCCTTCCCGGCCAGGCCCTGACAGTGGCACGCCAGCTCGCCGAGTGGCCACAGGCGGCGTCGGTCCGGGTCACCGACGGAGCGTTCGAGGTGTATGCGTGGCTCACCGGGCTCGACGCCCGGACGCTGTGGCGCTCCACCCAGGAGGGGATCGCCCGGATCCCGCAGATCGTCCGCGCGGACATGCAGACCGTGGTCGAGTCCCTCGACATCGGCCGCGCCGAGCGGCTCGACGTGCTCTCTGCCCGACAGGTCGCCGCCCTGCGTCGTCAGCAGGTCCCTCCGACGCCGCCGGGGCACGAGGCCACCCGGTTCAGCGAGGCCGACGCCGAGCTGTGGCGCCTGCTGGCCGATGGGCGGATGGAGGTCGCCCGGGCGGCCGACCATCTCGGACGCAGCCCCAGCGCCGTGTCACGTCGGATCGCCAGACTCCAGGCGGACGGCTATCTCGACTTCGTCACCATGATCGCCGAGCCGCTCTCCTCCGCCCCGCACGCGGCGCTGATCTGGTGTCGCATCGACCCCGACGAGCTCGGTCTGCTGCAGCGTCACCGGGCGGAGCTGCACTGGGCTGGTCTGCTCAGCGTGGCCACCGGCCGCTCGAACGTCATGGCGATGGCGAACCTCACCACCCTGGGCAGCCTGAACGCCGTGATCGCCCAGCTGCGAGCGGTCTGTCCGTCCGTCGAGATCCACGACACCCAGCTTTCGGCCCAAGCGGTGAAGCGGCACTCCCGGATGGTCACCGACGAGGAGCTGTGGACCGACGAGATCACGAACCCCTACCCCGACCTCTCCCGCGCGTTCGAGTGAGCCGGCGGCCCGACTGTCGGGTGTCGGCCGTCGCTCCTCGGACCGTGCGAGGTCCGTCGAACCGCCTGCGACAACGGCTGTCTGGGTCAGGCCTGGCTCTGGGACACCATGCGGTAGGCCGCGGGGGAACCTGCGACGCCGAGCACCCGGTCGATGGCGCACCGGATCGCCGCGGGGTCGCCGACAGGCAGGGTCGCGGCGAGATGCGCATCCGGACGGACGACCCAGACCTCGTCGGGGCGCAGCCCGAGGACACCGGGCGCGTCGGCATGGAGGTCGCGGAGGCGGTGCACGGTGATCGGCCGGACACCGTCGAGGGCTGCCCCTTCGACCATGCCGACGTCGACCTCGTCCCCGCACAGCAGCGTGAATGACTGACGGGCGAGCAGCCGCAGGCGGCCGCCGTCGGCGAGGGGGTGGTCGGGGATCAGCACCCCGGGGGCGGGCGGCGGGACGCTGCCCTTGGCCGGACGGCCGCCGCAGGGCCGGCCGGCCGCGGGTGTGGTCAGCGGGGAGTCGGCGTACCAGAACGGCTCCGCCAGGCGGCCGGAGTCGACCAGCGCGCGCGCCTCGTCACGGGTGCGCGCGGCCGTGAGGGTCGCGACCCGTCGGTCGCGGTGCTCGTCGTCCTGGGGCACCAGGAAGTCCATGGTGGCCCCCGTGACGTCGAGGTTCTCGACCGCGGCGGCGTGGCGCTCGTCGTGGTAGCTCTCGAGCAGTGAGTCGCCGGCCAGCCCACGCCAGACGAGGGCCAGCTTCCAGGCGGCGTTCTCGGCGTCCTGGACACCGGAGTTGAGCCCGCGGGCGCCGAACGGCGAGACCAGGTGGGCGGCGTCGCCGGCGAGCAGCACGCGGCCGACCCTGAACCGGTCCGCGATGCGCTGGTGGAAGCGGTAGACCGACTTCCACACGATCTCGTAGGGCGTGTCCCCCACGATCATCCGGATCCGCCGCTCAAGCCCGCCGGACGCCTCATCGGCCTCCAGGTCGAAGTCGGCGGGGACCTGCCAGTCGATGCGGAAGGTGGAGTCGGGGCAGGGATGGATCAGCACCTGGCGACCGGGATTCCACACCGGATCGAAGTAGAACCGTCGCTCCTGGGCCCACTCCCCCAGGTCCGCCCTGATGTCGCAGATCAGGAACAGGTCGCCGAACGTGCGTCCGTCCAGGGTGACTCCCAGCATCTGCCGCACAGCGTCACCGCGGGCGCCCGAGCAGGCGACGGCGTACGAGCCCGCGACCTCGGCCACGCCTCCGGCGGTCGCGCACGTCACCGTGGCCGACGTCTCGTCCTGGGCGATTCCGGTGACCTCGTGGCCCCAGCGGACGTCGATGAGCGGTTCGGCGGCGATCCTCTCGTCGAGGATGGCCTCGGTCTCGCTCTGGGAGAGGTTGACGAACGGCGGGAACGCCGACCGCCCCGAGTCGGCGAACTCGGTGCAGAACAGCTCATGGTCCTGGTGGAAGGTGCGCGCCCGCTGCCAGGTCAGACCGCGCTCGGCGATCTCACGGCCGGCACCGGCAAGGGTGTCCCACGCATCGAGGACGTCGCGCTGCTGCACGATCGCCTTCGAGCCCACCGGGTCGCGGCGCGGGCGCCGGTCCAGGACGATGCTCGGCACTCCCCAGTGGGCGAGAAAGAGGGCCGAGGTCTGGCCGACGGGGCCGTTGCCGATCACCAGGACCGGCTTGGTTTCGGGAGGCATGATCGCGTACGTCGTCTCGTGTCCGGGCAGCGTCGTCGGCTCAGCCCTGGAGCTGGTCCCAGACCTCACGGTCACGCTCGGCGGTCCAGATGACCGGCCAGTCGACCCCGTTGAGCTCGTCCCAGAGCCGGGAGACGTCGAAGGGCAGGCAGTGCTCGAAGATCGGCCAGCCGCCGAACTTCGGCGCCAGCGCCGCGTGGCAGGCCTCGAAGGCGTCCTTCAGCGTGCCACCGCGAGCCTGGACCGCCGCGACCTCGGTGATCATGGTGGTCAGGAAGCCGCGGGTCTGGGTGATCGCCGCCTCGACCGCCTCGGTGCCCCGCGCCACCGCGCCCCGGCCCCCGATGAGCTGCTCGGCGCCGTAGGCCGCGATCCGGTCCAGGGTGCCGGTCGACCACTCCTGGTGGAACGCATCACCGGTGTAGAGCGCCGCCTGCGCCTCCACCAGGTCACCGGCGAAGAGGATCTTCTGCTGGGGCAGCCACGCCACGATGTCGCCCGCGGTGTGCCCCCGGCCCACGTGCTGCAGGACGAGGTCGCCCCGGTCACCGCCGAGGTCGATGGTGAAGGTGTCGTTGAACGTCACCGTCGGCCAGGTCAGGCCCGGGATCGAGTCGGGGTCGTCGAAGAGGCGCGGCATCCGGCCGAACTCCGACTCCCAGTCCTGCTTGCCCCGCTCCCCGACCAGGAACCTGGTCTTCTCGTGCGCGACGATCACCTCGGCGTCGAACGCGCTCGCGCCCAGCACACGGACCGCGTGATAGTGGCTGAGCACCAGGTAGCGGACCGGCTTGTCGGTGTGCTCGCGCAGCTTGGCCAGCCACTTCCTCGCGGCCGTCGGCGTCGCCAACGCCTCGAAGCAGACCAGGAAGTCCTCCCCCTCGATCGCACCCAGATTCGGGTCCCCCTCGGCGGTCAGGGCATAGACGCCCTCGGCGAGGACCTCCAGGGTCTGCTCCTTGGCGGCCAGATCAGCGGAAGAGGCGAACGGCTTGTTCATGATTTGAGTCCCGTCATAGTCATAAAACCTTTTATGATTCGACTGTAGGTGATCGCCGTCACGCTGGCAACCCCGCCTCCGGCCTGCCGCCCAGCGGCGGGACGCCCCCGACGTCCCGCCGCCCCAGGCCTCGGATCAGGGAGAGACCTCGTCGAGGACGCGGCCCCGCGTGCTCGGCGCGAACTGCGCGAGCACGGACGCGACGACCATGCCCAGCGTCACCAGGACCAGCGCGGCTGTCGCGTTGAGGTGCGGCAGCGCGGGAGCCAACGCCACGATGCCCAGGCAGCCGCCGATGTGCCCGACGCCGTCGACGAGGGCGAAGCCGGTGCTGCGCGCACGGGTCGGGAAGCTCTCCGCCGTGAGTGCGTAGGACGGGGAGACCCACCCGTTGAACCCGAAGAAGATGACCGCAGAGCCGAGGAACGCCAGACCGAGATGACTGCCGGCCAACCCCACGAGCAGGGCACCGACCAACGTGATGGCCGTGTTGATCGGCAGCCAGTAGTGCCGGTGCAGCCTCTCGGCGAAGAGCGCCATGAACACACTGGAGGCGACGAATCCGAGCGTCCCGACTGCGGCGATGACGCCTGCGGTCGGCGGGGCGTACTTGATTCCCGTCAGGACCGAGGTGAACCCCGAGGCGTAGGAGTAGACGGTGATGTACCCGGTGAACCACATCACCAGCAGCAGCGCCGCCCGGCGCCGGTAGAGCCGGCTGCCGAAGATCTCCCGGTACGGCAGCTTCGCCGGCGGCTTGATCTCGACGTCCGAGCCGATGACCGGCTCGGCCAGCGGGCCACGACGCGATGCGTGCGCCTCCATCCCAGCGACGACGGCGTCGGCATCGGCGATGCGGCCCTGGCCGACCAGCCAGCGCGGCGATTCAGGCAGTTCGACACGCACCAGGATCGACAGCAGCGCCAGGATCGCGCCGATGGCATACATCCACCGCCACCCCGACGTGAAGGAGTCGCTGGCGAGGGCGAACGGGAGCCCCTCCGGCCAGGGCGATTTTCCCGTGGTGAGCAGGAGCCCGAGCCAGATGCCGATCAGCGCGCCGAGCGCCGACATGACGAAGACGACCGCCGTGAACTTCGCCCGACCGCGCCGCGGCGCGACCTCGTTGAGGTAGACGTTCACCACGGCCAGGTCGGCGCCGATGCCGATCCCGGTGATGAAGCGAGCAGCGATGAAGTTCCCGTAGTCGGGCGCCAGCGCGTTGTAGAGGGAGCCCAGGCCGGTCACGAGCATGGTGATGAGCAGCATGTTGCGCCGTCCGATCCGGTCACAGATCGGGCTGAGGACGAGCGTGCCGATGACGTAGCCGACCAGGTTGAGCACGACGGGGAGGCTCAGCGAGTCGAGCGCATTCTCGGGCGTGCACCCGGACTTCAGCTGCACGCATGTCTGCACGAACGACACGTTGATGTCGAAGATGTCATAGAAGGTGAAGAGGAATCCGGTGCCGATGATGCCGATGAACAGGTACGACAGCGACCAGACGGTCATCCGGTCCAGCCGGGCGATGATGCCGGCCGGACCGAGGTCTGCGCCGGCGCTTTCGGAGGCAGGGTTGGCAAACGTACTCAATGGGCCCTCCGTCGAGGTGGGGGACGGCTGTGGCGGCGGCCGCCCGAGCACGCCCGACGTCATACAACCTTTTACGACGCCGCAGAATACGTGACCCCAGTCACATTGGGAAGGGATGGATCAGTCGTGCCGACGGCGGACGTCAAGGCCCGGCGCGGCCGTCAGCAGCTTGGCGACGATCCGGGTCGCTGCCTCGCGCTCCTCCGCCGTCAGCACCGAGGCCCACAGCTGCTCGCGACGGTTGTGGTCGGCGTACACCCCCTGGATCGCCTCGATGCCCGCCTCCGTCAGTCTGAACAGCACGCTGCGCCCGTCCGCGGGGTCGGGGAGCCGCTCGAGGATGCCCCGTCGCTCCAGCGTGTTCGCCAGGGTCGAGGTCGCCTGCCTGCTGTTGCCGGAGAGCTTCGCGGCGATGCGCGCCTCGAGCGGACCGGCCATCCACAGCACGAAGACGAGCCGGAAGCCGGCCCAGCTCCATCCCGCCGGGCGGTGCACCGACGACTCCAGATCATAGACGACCGTGCTCGCGGCGCGCGTGAGCGTCAGGACGAACCGCATCGCCTCGACGTCGAGCCCTGGCTCGAGCTCGGCCGCACGTTCCTCGGCGAACTGCACGAACGTCTGGAAGTCGAGGTCGGCGACGTTCACGTCGTCGTCGGCGCGCTCAGTCATGCGCCAAGCCTGCCATCGCGCGAGCCGAAGCGGCGGCGCACGCGCCCGCGGAACGCGCGACCTCAGCCCGCCTCGAGCACCCGGGCGAGGAACCGGCGGGTGCGCTCCTCCCCTGGGTCGACGAGCACCTCGGGGCCGCCGCGCTCGGCGATGACGCCTTGGTCGAGGAAGAGGACCTGGTCGGCGACGTCGCGCGCGAAGCGGACCTCGTGGGTGACGATCACCAGCGTCCACCCCTCCGCGGCAAGGTCACGGATCACAGCGAGCACCTCCCCCACCAACTCGGGGTCGAGCGCGGAGGTGGGCTCGTCGAGCAGCAGCACCTCCGGCTTCAGGGCGAGCGCCCGCGCGATGCCCACCCGCTGCTGTTGACCGCCGGAGAGCTGGGCGGGATAGGCGTGCTCGCGACCGGCGAGCCCGACCTGCGCAAGCAGTGCCCGAGCATCGGCCTCCGCCTCTTCGCGGCGACGCCCCTGCACCTGGACCGGCCCCTCCACGAGGTTGCCGAGGACCGTCTTGTGGGGGAACAGATTGTGGGCCTGGAAGACCATGCCGCTGCGGGCGCGCAGCGCCTTGACCGTACGCCGCCGCTCGGCCTTGCTCCGGGGCAGCGCCGCGAAGTCGACCGCGGCGTCCCCGATGCGCACGCGTCCCCGGTCCGGCGTCTCCAGGACGTTGAGCGACCGCAGGACCGTCGTCTTGCCGGAGCCCGACGGCCCGAGCAGCACGGTCGCCGTACCCCTCTCCACGGTGAAGTCCACGCCCCGGAGCACGTGATGGTCGCCGAAGGACTTCGCCAGGCCGGCGACCTCGACGAGGCTGGCGGCGGGATCCGTCGTCATGTGGCGTACCTTCCGAGTCGCTTCTCCAACGCATGCTGCCCGAGCGAGACGAGGTAGCAGATCACCCAGTAGTACACCGCGGCGAGGCAGTAGAGCGCCATGAACCGCGAGCTCACCGCCGCCGATACCTGCGCCTCACGGAGCAGCTCGACCACGAGGACCACGGACGCGAGCGAGGTGTCCTTGACCAGCGACAGCAGCGTGTTGGACAGCGGGGGTACGGCGATCCGCGCGGCCTGCGGCAGCACGATGCGCCGCATCCCCTGCCAGTAGTCCATGCCGATCGTCGTCGCCGCCTCGAACTGACCGCGCGGCACCGAGAAGATCGAGGCGCGGATCACCTCGGCGGCGTAGCCGCCGACGTTGAGGCTCAGCGCCAGGCACGCCGCCGGGAAGCTCGGCAGCTCGATCCCGATCTCAGGCAGCCCGTAGAAGACGATGAACAGCTGCACCAGCAGCGGTGTGCCCCGGATGATCGAGATGTAGACCCGCGCGGGCACCTTCAGCAGGCGGTACGACGAGAGTCGCGCGAGGGCGACGGCGAGCGCGATGACGAGACCGCACACGAAGCTCACCGCGGTCAGCGGGATCGTCCCCTTGAGCGCTCCGCGCAGCATCGGCCACGCAGTGTCCTGCACGACCTGCCCCGTGCTGCGGCCGGCGTTCGAGCCGGCGACCTTGACCGCCCCGGCATTGCGCACCGACACGTCAGCGCCGAAGTACTTCTTCGAGATCTTCGCCAGGGTGCCGTCCGCGGCCAGCGCGGCCAGCGCCCGGTCGGCCTGGTCCCGCAGGTCGCGGTCGGTCGGACGGAAGACGAAGGCCTGGCGACCGATCTCGTTGCCCGCGTTGCCCGCGATCTTGACCTTGTGCGACCCGGACGTCGCCAGGTAGTCGAGCACCGCGATGTTGTCGTTGACGACGGCGTCGACCCGACCCTGCGCCAACAGTGCCGCAGCCTGGGAGAACTGGTCGACGTACTGGATCTTCGCGCCGGCGTCCCGCGCGACCTGCGTCCAGTTGCTGGTCGGCGTCTCCGCCGCCGTCCTGCCCTTCAGGTCGGCCAGCGTGGTGATGTCGTCGGTGTCGGAGGCCGTGACGATGACCCCGTGCGAGTACGTGTACGGCCGGCTGAAGATGTAGTGCGCCTGGCGGTCGGGGTTGATCGTCACCTGGTTGGCGATGACGTCGATCCGCTTCGCGTCGAGGGCGGGGAACAGCGAGTCGAACGAGCCCTTGGTGAAGCGCAGGTCCCACCCGGCCTTCTCGGCGACGGCGCGGACCACCTCGATGTCGAAGCCGGTCAGTGCGCCGGTCCGAGGATCGGCGTACGTGAACGGCGGGTAGGTGCCCTCGGTGCCGACCCGCACCACCGGGCGCGCCGGGTCCGAGGCAGCCACCGCAGGCGCCGGCGCGGATGTCGCGACCACGAACACGCCGATCGAGAGAAGGAGCAGCACCAGCGCCCGCCCCCACACACGAGGTGCGACTCTGCGTCCCACGACACTCCCCCGAGCTCGACTGCGTTCCGACTCGCACCTGCGCGCGGTACCCCTCGCTCGGTGCCGGTGAACCACTATCCCGCACACCGCCGGGTCCGTGCGGCGACGCGGCCGTCCACCGCGGCGGAGGACCGCACGGACGCGGAAGAGCCCGAGCCGGAGGCTCGGGCTCTTGTCGTCTGGCGCGCGGCTCAGCCGATCTCGACGCTCGGGTGGAAGCGCCTGACCCGGTGCAGTGTGTTCTGGTCCGTGTGGTGCATCTCCGCGCCGGTGGCGGACAGGCGGAGCAGCAGGTCGGAGGTGTAGCTGAACGTGCCGTCGTCGTGGAAGGTGAAACTGCTGGTGAAGTCCTTGATCTCCGCCCGCTCCATCAGATAGCGGTTCTGCAGAATGCCGTACGACGGGTCGCCCGGCTTGGCGTCGAAGTGGAGCACGCGGTCGCCGACCTGCGCGTCGCTGCCGGCGAGGATCGCGATCCCACGGCCGAACACGACATTGCGGATGACCTGCCCGTGGGCCTTGTCCCAGAGCAGGAAGCCGATCTCGTCGTGGAAGGGGTCCATGGCCTCCTCGCCGTGGCGCCACGCGGTCATGCTGTAGCTCAGCCCCCAGAGCACCTGCCGGCCGTTCTCCTGGATCGGGATCGGCTTGAAGCTGGCCTTCTCGAAGTAGGACGTGTGGCTCGTCTCGTCATCCTGGTTGTGGTACGACAGGTCGAGGCCGGCGTCCCCCTCCCACTCGCCGACCAGCGGCGTCAGCGGCCCGAGCTTCTGCGGCCCCTGGACGCGGACGCGGTCGGTCGTCGGGGTCTCTGCGGTCGTGCTCATCTGCGTCTCCACTCCGTGCTGTGCCAACGCGGCCGTCGTCCCCAGGCGTACGCCGACGAGCGGGCGCCGCGGAATCTTGATCGATTCAAAGGTGAGCCTGGCAGATAGACTTGCGAAAGGCAAGTCTTGCGCTATGCAATTGCATCGTGTCGGCGTTGGTGCGCGGGCGCGTGTTAGCGCACCGGGCAGATGCCAGAGCGCACGACTCCTCCGGGACCGGCCAGAATCGGAACTCCTGGCCCGGGCCAGGAGCGAGATCGACGATCAGGTCGACGTCGCTCTCTTCACGACCCCTGGGTGGACAACCCTCGAACCCGGAACCCCAGGCTGAGGACCGCTTGGGGTTGGGCCCAACCGTCGCGCGCGAAGCGCGCCATGAATGACAAGACGACCTGGTCTGCGCTTTCCGCAGACACAGGCCGTCTGAGTCTTGTGGAGCTGAGGGGACTCGAACCCCTGACCCTCTGCATGCCATGCAGATGCGCTACCAGCTGCGCCACAGCCCCAAGCCGAATCACTCCGGCGTGGTGTTCCCGGGATGCTCCCTCGGCAACGACGAGAACATTAGCGGACAGGCTGCGCGATCACGAAATCGGGGCCGTCCGGTTGTACGCCGCCAGTCGCCAGGGGCCCTCGTCGCCCTCGGAGACGAGCTCGGCCCAGCCGCAGTTGGACATCCCCCGCAGCGCGCTGTCGACGTCGACGGGCCATCCCATGAGCCGGGAGATGCCGTGGCGCACCGCGGTGCCGTGGGACACGACGACCGCCGTCTCCCCCGCATCCAGCGCAGCACCGACCTCGGCGAGCGCCGCCGCGACCCGGTCCGCGACCGCGTCGGCGGACTCACCGCCGAGCGCGCTGAGCTCGGGCCGCGTCGTACCGTGGCGCGCCCAGATCTCGTCCGTCGTGAGGCCTTCGATCGCGCCGGCCGAGGTCTCACGCAGCCGGCGGTCGTGCCGCGGCTCCAGCCCGACACGCTCGCCGACGTACGCCGCGGTCTGGACGGCCCGGGCCAGGTCGGAGCACCACAGTGCGACCGGCGCGTAGGCGGCGAGCGCGGGCGCGACCGCCTTCGCCTGCAGGTGACCGAGCTCGCTCAGCTCGACGTCGGTCTGTCCCTGCCAGCGGCGCTCGGCGTTCCACGGCGTCTCACCGTGGCGCAGGAGGACGAGCCGCCTCACCGCTCGTGGGAGACGACGTCGGCGGGCAGGTCGATGGTCGGGCAGTCGCGCCAGAGCCGCTCGAGGGCGTAGAACTGCCGCTCCTCCTCGTGCTGCACGTGGACGACGACGTCGCCGTAGTCGAGGAGGACCCAGCGGCCCTCGCGCTGCCCCTCGCGGCGGAGCGGCTTGGCGCCGGCGCCGCGGAGCTTGTCCTCGATCTCGTCGACGATGGACTGCACCTGGCGCTCGTTGGGCGCGGAGGCGAGCAAGAAGGCGTCGGTGATGGCCAGCTGGTCGCTGACGTCGAACGCGATGATCTGGGAGGCCAGCTTGTCGGAGGCCGCGCGGGCGGCGGCGACGACGAGCTCGGTGGCGTGGTCGGTGGCGGTCATGCTCGATCCGTGGTCTTGGGGGCGTAGAGGTCGTGCTTGCCGATGTACTGCACTACCCCGTCGGGCACGAGGTACCACACCGGCTCGCCACGGCGGTGACGCTCGCGGCAGTCGGTCGACGAGATGGCCAGCGCAGGGATCTCCAGCATCGTCACCCGATCGCCGGGGATCTTGGCGAGGACGTCGTCATCCATCGTGTAGCCCGGCCGGGTGCAACCGACGAACTGGGCATACTCGAACAGCGCCTCGGCGCCTCGCCAGGTGAAGATCTCGGCGAGGGCGTCGGCGCCGGTGATGAAGAAGAGCTCGGCCTCGGGCAGCGCCGCCGCGAGGTCGCGCAGCGTGTCGAGGGTGTAGGTCGGCCCACCTCGGTCGATGTCGACCCGGCTGACCGTGAACCGCGGGTTGGCGGCGGTCGCGATCACCGTCATGAGGTAGCGGTGCTCGGCGGGCGAGACGTCGCGGTGCGCCTTCTGCCACGGCGCGCCGGTCGGCACGAAGATGACCTCATCGAGGTCGAAGAACGCCTGGACCTCCGAGGCCGCGACGAGGTGGCCGTGGTGGATCGGGTCGAACGTCCCGCCCATCACTCCGACGCGGCCGCGCCGTCCGCCGGCCAGCCCGGTCAGGCCGCTGAGGCCCGGCTCAGGAGTGCTCGCGACCACCGGCGAACCAGATCAGGCCCAGGAGCGCACCCAGCAGGATCACGATGGCGACCGCTCCGATGATCCAGTGGTTGACCTTCTCGGAGTGCTCGGCGGCCTCGGCGGCGATGCGCGTGACGAGTGGAGTCGACATGGGCGTGATCCTACCGGTGCACCGAGGTCACTCGCGCACCTGCCCGTCCCCCGTGACGACGTACTTCGTCGAGGTCATCTCCTGCAGCCCCATCGGGCCGCGCGCGTGGAGCTTCTGGGTGCTGATCCCGATCTCCGCGCCGAAGCCGAACTCGCCACCGTCGGTGAAGCGTGTGCTCGCGTTGACCATCACCGCCGCGGCGTCCACGGCCGCCGTGAAGCGACGCGCTGCAGCGAGGTCCTCGGTCACGATCGCCTCCGTGTGTCCGCTCGACCAGCGCCGGATGTGGGCGATGGCCGCCTCCAGGTCGGGTACGACGGCGGCGCTGATCTCCAGCGCGAGGTACTCCGTCGCGTAGTCCTCGTCGGTGGCCGCCACGACGCCGTCGAAGTGGCAGAACTCGGTGTCACCGTGGATGGTGACGTCCTCCTCCTGGAGCGCCTCGATGACGCGCGGCAGGAACTCGTGGGCGACGTCGGCGTGCACGAGCAGCGACTCCGCGCTGTTGCAGACGCTGGTGCGCTGGGTCTTGGAGTTGAGGACGAGGCGCAGCGCCTTGTCGAGGTCGGCCGCCCGGTCGACGTACACGTGGACGTTGCCGACACCGGTCTCGATCACCGGGACCGTCGACTCCTCGACGACGCTGCGGATCAGCCCCGCTCCCCCACGCGGGATGAGGACGTCGACGAGCCCCCGCGCACGCATGAGCGCCTTCACGCTGTCGTGGGTGTCACCGGGCACGAGCTGGACGGCGTCCGCCGGCAGGCCGCCGGAGGCGACGGCGTCGCGCAGGACCTCGGCGATCGCGGCGTTGCTGGACCGCGCGCTCGACGAGCCGCGTAGGAGCGCGGCGTTGCCGGACTTCAGGCAGATGCCGGCGGCGTCCGCGGTGACGTTGGGCCGCGCCTCGTAGATCATCCCGACGACGCCGAACGGCACCCGGACCTGACGCAGCTCCAGACCGTTGGCGAGAGTGCTGCCCCGGACCACCTCGCCGACCGGGTCGGCGAGCGCGGCGACGTCGCGCAGTCCCTGCGCCATCCCCGACAGTCGTTCCTCGGTCAGCCGCAGCCGGTCGACGATGTTGGCCGGCGCGCCGTCGGCCTCCGCGCGGGCGACGTCCTCGGCGTTGGCAGCGAGGACCTCCGGCGCCCGCGCGAGCAGCTGGTCGGCCATCGCGTGCAGCGCGGCGTCCTTCACGCCCCGCGTCGCGAGCGCGAGCTCATAGCTCGCCTCCCGCGCGCGCAGGGCGACCTCACGGATCTGCGTCTCGGCGCTCATGGCTCAAGCCTAAGGCGGATGGCCTACGGCACGCCTCGGTGTTCCACGGGCGCCGGGCGGCTCCTCGGCGCCCGCCACTGCGAGCCGAACAGAAATCTGTTCGGCCGGCGCACGCACCGTGCGCCGGCGACGCCCACTCCGGCCCGACTGACCACTCCGGCCTGACTGACCAGCCCGGCCTGACTGACCGGTCAGTCAGACGGCAGGGCATGGACGTCGCCCCGGCGCGCGATGGCCAGCAGGTGGTCATGGGCCCGGGCGGCGACCGGGTTGGCATCCTTGCGCGCCGCCAGCTCGACAAGCGCCACCAGGTCGGCGCACCGGGCGAGCTCCAGGGCCTCGTCGTCGGCGCCGCCCCGCAGCGTCACCCAGCCGCGCAGCACGCCGGCGACGTACTCCTGACGACGGTCGAAGCGGACCAGGTTGCCGAGATCGGAGAACGGTGATCCCGCATGGCTGAACTCCCAGTCGAGCACCGCTGACACGGCGAGCGTGTCCGGGTCGAGGAGGACGTTCTTGGGGTTGAGGTCGCTGTGGACGAGGCTGACCCGGCCGACCGTGTCGAGGCGGGTCTGGGCGGCGGCCGCCACGTCCCGCAGCGCCAGCAGGTCGTCCTCGGACCACGCAAGCCCGTCCGCGTGGGAGGCGACCCAGTCGGTGAGGTCGAGGTCGTACGGCGCCACCCGCAGCTCCCGGTCGGCGAAGGTCCCGCCGACGAGCTGCGGCATGCCGGCGAGCGTCCCGGCGATCCGGCCGAGCGCCTCCCCCACCCGCGTGAGGGACGGGCCGTCGAGCGTGGGCAGCAGCAGGTCACCGCGTACGCCGGCGACGTGCTCGGTCACCAGCAGCGGCGGCGTCCCTGCGACCGGGTCGGCGCGCCGGACCTCGAGGACCTCGGGCACCGGCACGAGGCCACGGACCAGCCGCAGCAGCGCCGCCTGGATCTCAGCGGCCTCGGGCGCATGGCGCGGGTCGGCGAAGATCCGCACGACGGATCGCTCCCCGCCGGCCTCGGCCAGGAAGGTCTCGCCCGACCAGCCGCCCTCGAGCGGCGTGAGCGACGTGAGCAGGTCCATGCGCCGATCCTCCCAAATGACCGCGGGAAGGACGGTGTGGAGGTCACCCACGACACCGAAGTCGACGAGCTCGAAGATCGGGGCCTCCTCGTCCTTGTTGACGGCCACGATGGTCTTCGAGGTCTGCATGCCGGCACGGTGCTGGATCGCGCCGGAGATGCCGTTGGCGACGTAGAGCTGCGGGCTGACGGTCTTGCCGGTCTGACCCACCTGGAAGGTGTGCGGCATCCAGCCCGAGTCGACCGCGGCCCGCGAGGCACCCACCGCCGCACCGAGCGCGTCGGCGAGCTTCTCGATCGGCTCGAAGTTGCCACCGGTGCCACGACCGCCCGAGACCACGATCGCGGCCTCGGTCAGCTCCGGGCGACCCGACGCCTTGCGCGGCTGCGAGGCCACGATCTGCGCGGTCTTGGCCGCATCGGAGATGGTCACCGCGACCTGCTCCACCGCACCGGCGCCGGCAGCCTCCTCCGGCGCGGCCGAGTTCGGCTTGACCGTGATGATCGGCGTACCGTGCGTGACCTTCGAGGTCACCGTGAAGTTGCCGGCGAAGACCGACTGGGTCGCCACCGGACCCCCATCAGCCCCGGCCTGGACGTCGACGGCGTCGGTGATCAGCCCGGACTCGAGCTTGATCGCCAGGCGACCCGCGACCTCCTTGGTCTCGGCGCCCGAGGGCAGCAGGATCGCCGCCGGGCCGGCCTTGGCGGCCAGCTGCTGGAGCGCCTCGGCCTTGGGCGCCACCGGGTAGCCCTTGATCTGGGCGTCGTCGACGACGTAGACCTTCTCCGCGCCGTACTTCGCCACCGCCTCCGCGGCACCCGCGGCCTGGTCCGGCGCGCCGATGAAGACCGCGGACGGCTCGCCGAGCCGCTTGGCGATGGTCAGCAGCTCGAAGGTCGGCTTCTTGACAGCGCCATCGACGTGGTCGATGAGAACGAGAACCTCAGCCATGATGCGTATCCCTTCCTGGCCTCAGATGAACTTCTTCGAGGCGAGGAAGTCGGCCAGCGCCTTGGCGCCCGAGCCGTCCTCGTCCTTGACGATCTCGCCGGCGGTGCGCGGCGGACGAGCCGTGGTCTCCTCGACCGCGGTCCACGCCGCCGCCAGACCCACCTGACCGGCCTCGAGGCCGAGGTCGGCCAGCGACCAGGTCTCCAGCGGCTTCTTCTTCGCGGCCATGATGCCCTTGAACGACGGGTAGCGCGCCTCACCGGACTGGTCGGTCACCGACAGCACCAGCGGCATCGTGCCGCCGATGACCTCGGTCGCGGTGTCGCCGTCCCGCTTGATCCGGACCTGGTCGCCCTGGGTCTCCACCACCGAGGCCAGCGTGACCTGAGGCACGCCGAGACGCTCGGCCAGCATCGCCGGCACCACACTCATGCCCGCGTCGGTCGAGGCCAGGCCACCCACGACGAGGTCGAACTTCTTCCCAGAATCCGAACCCAGCTTCTCGACGGCCTTGGCCAGCACCAGCGACGTCGCGACCGCGTCCGAGCCGGCGATCGCGTCGTCCACGACGTGCACGGCCTTGTCGGCACCCATCTGCAGGGCCTTGCGTACGGCGGCCTCGGCGGCCTGCGGACCGACGGTCAGCGCGGTGACCTCGATCTCCTCCTCCGCACGCTTCTCCTTGATCTGGAGCGCCTGCTCGACGGCGTACTCATCCAGCTCGGAGAGCAGACCATCGACGTTCACCCGGTCAACGGTGTTGTCCGACTCGAACTGCCGATCGGCAGTCGCGTCGGGGACGTACTTCACAAGCACAACAATGTTCATGGTGGTCGGCCTGGTCGGCCCCTCCTGCATAGTCGTAGTTCGCGCCGATGTTACCGATCAGTCACAACGGTCGATACGGGTCGCTCCGTTGAGAATGTCACACTCGCTGAACGAGCGTTAAGGCGGTTCGGGATGAGGACGCGCGCCGGCGCGCGTGCGTCAGGCGTGCCGTCAGGAACGCGGCCGCAGGACCCAGGTCAGGATCCGGCCCACGACGAGCCAGGCGAGCGCCCCGAGCCCATAGTTGAGCAGCGCGACCTTGATGTGGGCATCCGGCTCGGCGAACTTCTTGATCGGGTTCGCCAGGTCGAAGACGCCGACGTCGGCGACGTCCGCAAGGTTGAGGATCCCCTTCACCAGGCCGTTCTCGGTGTTGGTCTTGAGCGCGATCAGCAGTGCCCCCACCGCCAGCACGAGCGCGGCGAGCACGCAGACCAGCCAGACCAGCCGGGCGGCGTACGCCCTCACCTTCGCGGCCATCGCCGACGCGGAGGCCGTGCGCGAGGCCCGCGCACGCTTGTCCGCCCCGCTCTCCGAGGAGTGCTGCGGTGTGTCCTGTGACGAGTTCTCCATCGTGCCTTCCCCCTTGTCGGTCACCTCAGCGCCCCTCGAACACGGCCTTGCCGGGTCCGTTGGCGACGAAGGAGTCCATGCCGATCGTGCGGTCCTCGGTGGCGAAGAGCGCGGCGAACTGCTGCCGCTCGATCTCCAGTCCGGTGGCGAGGTCGACGCCGAGCCCCTTGTCGATCGACTCCTTGGCGGCACGCAGCGCGTACGGCGCCGCCGTCGCGAACTGCCGCGCCCACGCGACCGCCTCCGCGTAGACGTCGGCGGCCGGCACGACCCGGTCGACGAGCCCCATCGCGAGCGCCTCATCGGCCTTCACGAACCGGCCGGTGAAGATCAGGTCCTTCGCCTTCGACGGACCGACGAGACGCGCGAGCCGCTGCGTGCCGCCCGCACCCGGGATGATCCCGAGCAGCACCTCGGGCTGGCCGAGCTGGGCGTCCTCGGCGGCGAAGCGTACGTCGGCCGCCAGCGCCAGCTCGCAGCCACCGCCCAGGGCATAGCCCGTGACCGCGGCGACGACCGGCTTCGGAATCTCGGCCACCGCCGTGACCGCGGACTGCAACGACGCACCCCGCCGGACCATCTCGGTGTAGGAGACGTCCGCCATCTCCTTGACGTCGTTGCCGGCCGCGAAGAGCCGCTCTCCGCCGTACAGGACGACGGCGCGGACGTCCTCGCGCTCGGCGGCCTCGGCCGCGGCGGTGCGCAGCTCGTCCTGCACCTGGAAGTTGATCGCGTTCATCTTCGGGCGGTCCAGCCTCAGGGTGGCGACGCCCTCGTCGACCTCGAGGCGGATGAATTCGGCTGTCGTCATGCGTCGCACCCTAGGCCATCGCCGGCGCGTCGGGCCGCCGCTCCACGCGGGCATCGCGATCGGCGAAGACGGCTTCGCGGGCGTCATCGGCGACAATGCCGGGCGTGGAAGCGGGAATGTGGAGCCGTCTCGGCGAGCGGGCCCCGGTGTGGCCCGGGAGGAACTGGCCCCTGGGCGCGACGTGGTCGCCCGAGTCGACCAACTTCGCCGTCTACGCTCCCAACGCCACCGCGATGTGGCTCTGCCTCTTCGACGAGGACGAGAGCGGCCGCGAGGTCGAGACGCGCCACCCGCTGACCCAGCGCTCCCTCGGCATCTGGCATGGCGCCCTGCCCGACATCGCGCCCGGCCAGCGCTACGGCTATCGCGCCGACGGCCCGTGGGACCCCGCTCACGGGTTCCGGTTCAACCTGCACAAGCTCCTGCTCGACCCCTACGCACGCGCAACGTGCGGCACCATCGAGAACCATCCTGCGTTGTTCGGCTACCGCTGGGACGACCCGGCCACGCCGGACACCCAGGACTCCGCACCCGTCACCGGCCGCAGCGTGGTCGTCGATCCCTCCTTCGACTGGGAGGGCGACCAGCCCATGCGGACACGCTGGCGCGACACCGTGCTCTACGAGCTCCACGTCAAGGGGTTCACCCAGCTCCACGACCGCGTCCCCGAGCACCTGCGTGGCACGTACGCCGGCCTCGCGACGCCCCATGTCGTCGACTACCTCCGCGATCTCGGCGTCACGGCGGTCGAGCTGCTCCCGGTGCACCAGTTCTTCTCCGAGACCGCGCTGCTCGAGCGCGGCACGGTGAACTACTGGGGCTACAACACCATCTCCTACTTCGCCCCCGACGCGTCGTACTCCTCCTCCGGGGACCGGGGTCAGCAGGTCACCGAGTTCAAGGAGATGGTCAAGGCGCTGCACCGTGCCGGCATCGAGGTGATCCTCGACGTCGTCTACAACCACACCGCGGAGGCCGGCCCGACCGGGCCGACGCTCTCCTTCCGCGGGCTCGACGACCGCGGCTTCTACAAGCGGGTGCTGCCCGAGGACGGCGGATTCGACGACACCTACTGGGACGTCACCGGCTGCGGTAACACGGTCGACACCTGGAACGACCTCGCGCTGCGGCTGATCCTCGACTCGCTGCGCTACTGGGTCGAGGAGATGCACGTCGACGGCTTCCGCTTCGACCTGATGTCGGCGCTGAGCCGGACGGGCTACGACATCGACTTCCACTGCGCCCTGCTCATCGCGATCGGCCAGGACCCCGTCCTGCGCCACGTCAAGCTCATCGCCGAGCCCTGGGACGTCTCCATGGACGGCTACCTGGTCGGCCGCATGCCGCCCCCCTGGGTGGAGTGGAACGACCAGTACCGCGACACGATCCGCGACTTCTGGCGCGGCCGCTCCGACGGCGTACGCAACGTCGCGACGCGGCTGGCCGGGTCGAGCGACCTGTACGCCGACGACGGCCGCTCGGCCTACAACTCGGTCAACTTCATCACCGCCCACGACGGCTTCACGCTGCGCGACTTGGTCTCCTACAACCACAAGCACAACGAGGCCAACGGCGAGGACAACCGCGACGGCACCGACAACAACCGGTCCTGGAACCACGGAGTCGAGGGCGAGACCGATGACGAGGCGATCGTCCGGCTCCGTCGCCGACAGGCCGCGAACCTCATGGTCACGCTCTGCCTCTCCAACGGCGTCCCGATGATCACCGCCGGTGACGAGCGCGGGCGCACCCAGCGCGGCAACAACAACGCCTACTGCCAGGACAACGAGATCTCCTGGATCGACTGGCGCGCCGACCCCGTGCCGGAGGACGGCTACGCCGGGGCATGGCTCGACGTCTACGAGACCACCCGCGCCGCGCTCAAGCTGCGTCGCGAGCACCCGGCGCTGCGTCAGCGGCACTGGTTCGAGGGCGCGCCGACCATCCCCGGCGGCCCGAAGGACCTCGCCTGGCTGCATCCCTCAGGTCGCGAGATGACCGAGGCCGACTGGGCCGACACGTCGCTGAAGGCGGTCGGCGCCTTCGTGTCGGGCGCGCCGCTGCGCGAGCCCGGCCGCTGCGGCGAGCAGCTGATCGACGCATCGTTCGTGCTGTGGTTCAACGCCTCCGACAAGCCGCTCACGATCGTGCTCCCGGAGAACGAGTGGGTCCATACCGGCGACATCGTGCTCTCCACCGACTTCCGGCTTCCCGTCGGCACCGCGGTGAAGGCCGGCGACCGGATCACCCTCGGCCGTCACACCATCGTCGTCATCCAGGGTCACTGACCGCGAGGCGCCACTCATTCCCTGCCAGATGTCATCCATTCCGCCCACGAGGGCACGGTGTACGCCGGAGGCGGCCGCCCCGGCCCGTCCACAACCTCAGGCGAGACCGACCAGGTCGCGTACGCCGGCGACCCCGGTGACCTCCAGCGGCTCCTGGTAGCGAACGAGGTCCTCGGGCGCGAGGACGAGCTCCTGCACGACGGCGAGCTCGCCGGGGCGGCGCACGACGCGGCGTACGCCGTTCTCGCGGTAGCCCACCTTGCGACTGACCGCGAGCGACGCGGGGTTGTCCGTGAACGCCGCGGAGGTCACCTCGGCGGCGTCGAGGTGGTCGAAGAGGAAGGCGCAGAAGACCTGGCGCATGACCGTGCCGATGCCCCGGCCCTGATGGGCGCGGCCCAGCCAGGAGCCGGTCTCCCCCGTGCGGGTGACGAGATAGTCCTTCGTCGAGATCCCCTGCACCCCGACAAGCTCGCCCTCCCACAGCACCGCGAGCTCGAGCGACCAGGTCTCCGGAGCGAACCGGGACCGGACGCCCCAGTGGTAGCGAGCGAGGTTGCGCGGCAGCTCCTCGGCGGGCGCCGTCGACCACGGCACGAAGAACGGCATCGCGTCCGGGTCGTGGATCCCGGCGACGGCGAGGTCGCCCAGGCCGGCGAGGAGGTCGTCGGTGATCCCGCACAGCTCGAGCGGACCGGCGGTGACCCGCAGGCCCAGGACCGGGAAGACGGAGGCGGCGGTCGTCATGCCGCAGAGTCTCGGCATGACAGCCGCCGCCGGGCAAGAGGTTTGCGGCCCGCCGGCGGGGCTCACCGCCCTCTCGCGCGCAACGAGCGACCTCTCGGGCGGTCAGGCGTAGGCGACGACCCCGAGCTCGGCAACGGAGGCGAGGTGGCTGTTGCGCGGGACGACGCGGACCGTGTAGCCGAACGGGCCCGAGCGCGACAGGGTCAGGGAGCCGCCGAAGCAGTGCCGGCCGCCGTCGTACGCCTCGACCTCGGTCAACGGCGTCACGGCGGTCCTGACGAGCTCGTCCTCGGCGGAGGCCCGGCCGTGCACGAGCTGGACGTCGACGTCGTCGGGACCGAGGTCGCCCAGCGCGACGTAGGCGCGCACGGAGAGCGTGTCGCCGACCTGGGGGACGTCGCCGATGCCCTCCCCCTCGACGTGCTCGATGCGGACGGCGGGCCAGGCCGACCGCACCCGCTGCTTCCAGGCCGCCAGCGCGACCGCCCCGCGGTGATCGGGGTCCAGCGACCGCGCGTTGGCCACGGCCGGGGCGTAGAGCTGCTGCACGTAGTCGCGCACCATCCGGGTGGCGAGGACCTTGGGGCCCAGCGACTTCAGCGTGTGACGCAGCATCTCGATCCAGCGCACCGGCAGCCCTGCGTCATCGCCGGTGGTCGCGGCGTCGTAGAAGCGCGGCGCGACCTCGTGCTCGAGCAGGTCGTAGAGCGCCGCCGCCTCGAGGTCGTCGCGCGCGTGCGGGTCGTCGTAGCCGTCGGCCGACGGGATGGCCCAGCCGTTGTCGCCGTCGAACCACTCGTCCCACCAGCCGTCGAGGATGGAGAGGTTGAGGCCGCCGTTGAGCGCGGCCTTCATCCCCGACGTGCCGCACGCCTCGTAGGGCCGCAGCGGGTTGTTGAGCCAGACGTCACAGCCGGGGTAGAGCGGCTGTGCCATCGCGATGTCGTAGTTGGGCAGGAAGACGATCCGGTGCCGCACCTCGGGGTCGTCGGCGAAGCGGACCATGTCCTGGATGAGCTTCTTGCCGCCGTCGTCGGCCGGGTGCGCCTTGCCTGCGATGACCAGCTGGATGGGCCGCTCGGGATGGAGCAGCAGGGTCTTGAGCCGCTCAGGATCGCGCAGCATCAGCGTGAGCCGCTTGTACGACGGCACCCGCCGCGCGAAGCCGATCGTGAGCACATCGGGGTCGAGCGCGTCGTCGATCCAGCCCAGCTCGGCCGGCGACAGCCCGCGTTTGAGGTACGACGCCCGCAGCCGCCTCCGGGCGTCCTTGACGAGCCGCTCCCGCAGTGCCCGCTTCGCGGCCCACACCTGTCGGCCCGGCACCTTGTCGACCGCGGCCCAGAACGTGTCGGGGTCGTTGTGGTCGGCGCCCTCCTGCTCGGCCAGCGCGTAGACCTCGCGCGCGACCCAGGTGGGGGCGTGCACGCCGTTGGTGATCGACCCGATCGGGACCTCCGCCTCGTCGAAGGCGGGCCAGAGCCCGTTGAACATCTCCCGGCTGACGTGGCCGTGGAGCCTGCTCACCCCGTTGGCCCGCTGAGCCAGTCGGAAGCCCATGACAGCCATGTTGAAGACGTTGGGGTCGCCGCCGTCGTACGTCTCGGCGCCGAGGGCGAGGACGCGGTCCACCGGCACGCCGGGGGCGGCCCCCGCCTCACCGGCGAAATACTGCTCCACGAGCGTGCGCGGGAAGCGGTCGATGCCGGCCGGGACCGGCGTGTGGGTGGTGAAGATCGTCGACGCCCGGGTCACCTCCAGGGCGGTGTCGAAGTCGAGCGGCCCCTTCTCGCCGTCGGCGGTCGTCAGCTCCCGGATGCGCTCGACGCCCAGGAACCCGGCGTGCCCCTCGTTGGTGTGGAAGACCTCGGGGGCCGGCGCGCCGGTGATGCGTGAGTAGGCGCGCAGGGCCCGCATCCCACCGACGCCGAGGAGCAGCTCCTGGCGGAGGCGATGCTCGGAGTTTCCGCCGTACAACCGGTCGGTGACGGTGCGAAGCTGCTCGGGGTTCTCCTCGGTATCGGCATCGAGCATGAGCAGCGGCACCCGACCGACCGAGGCCACCCAGATCCGCGCCACCAGCGGCTGACCGCCGGGCAGGGTGATCGTCACCGTGGTGCGGGACCCGTCGGCCTCCCGGAGCGCGGAGATGGGCAGCTCGTCGGGGTCGAGGACGGGATAGCTCTCCTGCTGCCACCCCTCGCGGGAGAGCGACTGGGAGAAGTAGCCGTGACGGTAGAGCAGCCCGACGCCGACGATCGGGACGCCGAGATCGCTGGCGGCCTTGAGGTGGTCGCCCGCCAGGATGCCGAGGCCGCCGGAGTACTGCGGGAGCGCGGCCGCGATGCCGAACTCCGGCGAGAAGTAGCCGATCGCCCGCGGACCGTCGGGGACGGCCCGCTGATACCACCTGTCCTCGTCGAGGTAGCGCTGCAGGTCGTCCTCGGCCGCGGCGAGCCGGTGGAGGAAGCCCTCGTCGCCGGCGAGCCGGTCGAGCCGACCGCGGTCGGCCTCGCCGAGGAGGCGGACCGGGTCGTGTCCGGTCGACTGCCACAGGTCCTCGTCGATCTCGGCGAACACGTCCTGTGTGGGGGGATGCCACGCCCAGCGCAGGTTGCCGGCGAGCGTGCCGAGCGCGTGAAGCGGCTCCGGCAGGACAGGACGGACGGTGAAGCGACGGATCGCGCGCATGTCCGCGAACCTACCGAGATCGCGGAACCTTCGAAAGGACCGGTGCAGCGGCGCCTGCGCCAGGTCGGCGGACGACCTCGACGGGCCGCGCCGCCGCGGCGACCCGCATGCCGGGCGCCGGATCTGGATAAGTTGAGTCCATGGTCGGACGCATCCCCGTCATGGACGTGCACCCGGTCGTCGACAACGGCCGCCAACCCGCGAAGGCGACCCTCGGCGAGCCGTTCCCGGTCCGAGCGACGGTCTTCCGTGAGGGGCACGACCGACTCGGCGCCGAGGTGGTGGCGACCGGCCCCGACGGCGTACGCCGTCCACCGCTGCGCATGGTCGAGATCGCGCCGGGGACGGACCGCTACGAGGCCTGGGTCACGCCCGACCTCGAGGGTCCGTGGACCTTCGAGGTCCAGGGCTGGTCCGACCCGCTCGCCACCTGGCTCCACGACGCGCCGATCAAGATCCGTGCCGACGTCGACGTGGAGCTGATGTTCACCGAGGGCAGGCTCCTGCTCGAGCGGGTCCTCAAGCTCGAGGGGGCGGACGCGCTCGACCAGCGCGAGGAGGCGCTCGTCCGTGCCGCCATCGAGGCCGCGTCCGACACCGAGCGACCGACCGAGGCACGGCTCGCCGTCCTCGAGGCGCCCGAGCTGGTCGACCTGCTCCACACCCACCCGCTGCGCGAGCTGGCCTCGGTCGAGGGCCCCTTCCTGGCGTACGCCGACCGCCCCCTCGCCCTCTTCGGCAGCTGGTATGAGTTCTTCCCGCGCTCCGAGGGCGCGAACCCCGACCCGGAGACCGGCACACTGCGCTCCGGCACCTTCCGGACCGCCGCCGAGCGGCTCGACGCCATCGCCGCGATGGGGTTCGACGTGGTCTACCTGCCCCCGGTCCACCCGATCGGCGAGGTCAACCGCAAGGGACCCAACAACATGGTCTACGACGGCCCCGGCCCGGTCCCCGCCGACTGGGCGGGCTCACCCTGGGCGATCGGCTCCAAGGACGGCGGCCACGACGCCCTCCACCCCGACCTCGGCACCTTCGCGGACTTCGACGCGTTCGTCGCCCGGGCGAACGCGCTCGGCCTCGAGGTGGCGATCGACCTCGCGCTCCAGGCTGCGCCCGACCACCCCTGGGTGACCGAGCACCCCGAGTGGTTCACCACCCGCGCCGACGGCACGATCGCCTATGCGGAGAACCCGCCGAAGAAGTACCAGGACATCTACCCGATCAACTTCGACAACGACCCGCGCGGGATCTCCCAGGAGGTGCTGCGGATCGTGCGGCACTGGGTGTCCCACGGCGTCCGCGTCTTCCGCGTCGACAACCCCCACACCAAGCCGCTGGGCTTCTGGGAGTGGCTGCTGGCCGAGGTCCGCGCCACCGACCCCGACGTCCTCTTCCTCTCCGAGGCCTTCACCCGACCGGCGATGATGCACGGGCTCGGCGCGATCGGCTACCACCAGTCCTACACCTACTTCACCTGGCGGACGGAGAAGACCGAGATCGAGGACTACCTCCTTGAGGTCGCCCACGAGTCCGACCATCTGATGCGGCCGAACTTCTTCGTCAACACCCCCGACATCCTGCACGCCTTCTTGCAGTACGGCGGCCCCGCGGCCTTCAAGATCCGCGCGGTGCTGGCGGCGATGGGCTCCCCCAGCTGGGGCGTCTACTCCGGCTATGAGCTGTTCGAGCACGTCGCCGTACGCCCCGGCAGCGAGGAGTACCTCGACTCGGAGAAGTACCAGCTCCGGCCGCGGGACTGGGCCGCCGCCGAGCGCGAGGGGCGCACGCTCGCGCCGTACCTCACGACGCTCAACGCGCTCCGCCGCGCCCACCCGGCGCTGCAGCGGCTGCGCAACCTCACCGTCCACCCGACCGGGGACGACCACATCCTGTGCTTCTCCAAGACCGCCGGCGAGGACACCGTCATCGTCGTGCTCAACCTCGACCCCCACGCGACCCGCGAGACGATGGTCGCCATCGATCCCCTGGCGCTCGGCCTCCCCGAGGGCACCGAGTCGTACGCCGTCCACGACGAGCTCAGCGGCAGCGACTGGACCTGGGGGCGGGACAACTACGTCCGGCTCGACCCCGCGCAGGAACCCGCCCACATCCTCACCGTCAGGAGGCCCCGTTGACCGACCAGACGATGGAGCAGACCCCCGACCACGCGACACCCCAGTCCACCGCGCAGGCCTCGGCCCAGGCGCAGACCGCGACCTCCCCCGTCGAGGCCACCCCCGCCGCCGAGGAGAGCAGCTTCGAGGACTCCCGCGAGGCGGGGCCGCCGGCGTGGTTCAAGACCGCGGTCTTCTACGAGGTCCTGGTCCGCTCCTTCAAGGACTCCAACGGTGACGGCACCGGCGACTTCAAGGGCCTGACCAAGAAGCTCGACTACCTGCAGTGGCTCGGCGTCGACTGCCTCTGGTTGCCACCGTTCTTCCCGAGCCCACTGCGCGACGGCGGCTACGACGTCGCCGACTACACCGGCGTCCTCCCGCTCGTGGGCACGGTCGAGGACTTCCAGGTGTTCCTGGACGCCGCCCACGAGCGTGGGATCAAGGTGATCATCGACTTCGTCGCCAACCACACCAGCGACGCGCACCCGTGGTTCCAGGCGTCGCGCAGTGACCCCGACGGCCCGTACGGCGACTTCTACGTCTGGTCCGACACGGACGAGAAGTACCAGGACGCGCGGATCATCTTCGTCGACACCGAGCCGTCCAACTGGACCTGGGACCCGGTCCGCCAGCAGTACTTCTGGCACCGGTTCTTCTCCCACCAACCCGACCTCAACTACGAGAACCCCCAGGTGCACGAGGCCGTCCTCGATGCCCTGCGGTTCTGGCTGGACATGGGTCTCGACGGGTTTCGCCTCGACGCGGTCCCCTACCTCTACGTCCGTGAGGGCACCAACGGCGAGAACCTCCCCGAGACACATGAGTTCCTCAAGAAGGTCCGCCGCGTCGTCGACGAGGAGTACCCCGGCCGGATCCTGCTCGCCGAGGCCAACCAGTGGCCCGCCGACGTCGTGGACTACTTCGGCGATTTCGCGTCGGGTGGCGACGAATGCCACATGTGCTTCCACTTCCCGGTGATGCCGCGCATCTTCATGGCCGTACGCCGCGAGTCGCGCTTCCCCATCTCGGAGATCCTCGAGCAGACGCCGCCGATCCCCAGCGGCTGCCAGTGGGGCATCTTCCTGCGCAACCACGACGAGCTGACCCTCGAGATGGTCACCGACGAGGACCGCGACTACATGTGGGCGGAGTACGCCAAGGACCCCCGGATGAAGGCCAACATCGGCATCCGGCGGCGGCTGGCTCCGCTGCTCGACAACGACGTCAACCAGATGGAGCTGTTCACCGCGCTCCTACTGTCGCTGCCGGGGTCGCCGGTCCTCTACTACGGCGACGAGATCGGGATGGGCGACAACATCTGGCTCGGTGACCGCGACGCCGTACGCACGCCGATGCAGTGGTCCGGCGACCGCAACGCCGGCTTCTCCACCGCCAACCCCGGCAAGCTCGACCGGCCGCTGGTGATGGACCCGGTCTACGGCTACCAGGCGGTCAACGTCGAGGCGCAGACCGAGGATCCGTCGTCGCTGCTGCAGTGGACCCGCCGGATGATCCACGCGCGCAAGCAGCACCCGGCGTTCGGGCTCGGGAGCTTCCACGACCTGGGTGGCTCCAACCCGTCGGTGCTGTCCTACTCCCGGGAGCACACGTTCCCCGACGGCACGACGGAGATCATGATCTGCGTCAACAACCTGTCCCGCTTCCCGCAGCCTGTCGAGCTCGACCTGCGCCGCTTCGAGGGCATGGTCCCGGTCGAGGTGATCGGCCGAGTGCCGTTCCCGCCGATCGGCGAGCTGCCGTACCTGCTGACCCTCGGCGGGTACGGCTTCTACTGGTTCCGCCTGACCCAGCCCGTCGAGAGCAGCGCGAGCGGAGCGACCGCCGAGGAAGGAGCGCTGCTGTGACCGATCGACCGGCCGACCGGCCGAACCCGTCGCCGACCACGGACCATCTCGACCGCGAGCTGTTCCACGACTACCTCGTCCGCACCCGCTGGTTCGGAGGCAAGGGGCGCCCCTTCGAGGTCACCGCGATCACCGCCGTCGGCGAGGTGCCGGGCCGGGTCGAGACCAGCCCGCACGTCGTCGTCTACCTCGTCGAGGTGACCTACGGCGACGCCGTCGCGGGTGCCGCGCCCGACACCGAGCTCTACCAGGTCCCGCTCTCGTTCTACGCGCACCCCGAGGGACGGCTCGACCACGCGTTCATCGGTTGGTGGGAGGACCCGGCGTACGGCTGGGTCCATGCGTACGACGCCCTCCACGACCGCGAGGCGATGGCCTGCTGGCTCCGCTCGTTCGCGCGGGCGGCCGAGGGGCCGGGCGACCCCGCATCGCCCCTGGTGTTCCACCGGCTGCCCGGCCACGATCTCGACGTCGAGGCCCACTCGACGCTCTTCTCCGGCGAGCAGTCCAACTCGTCCGTGGCCTTCGGCGAGGACTCGCTGATGAAGGTCTTCCGGAAGGTGACCCCCGGGCTCAACCCGGACATCCGGATCCACGAGGTCCTGACCAACGCCGGCTCCGAGCACGTCGCGCCGCTCTACGGCTGGCTCGACACGGCGGCACCGGGCGACGACGAGGGCGCCACGATGCAGCTCGCGATGCTGCAGAAGTTCCTGCGGACGGCCACCGACGGATGGGACCTCGCCCTCGCCAGCGTCCGCACCCTGCTCGCCGAGCCGGAGCAGCACGCCACCGACTCCGGGGGCGACTTCGCCGGCGAGTCGACCCGGCTGGGCGAGGCGCTCGCGGAGGTCCACCGGACCCTCGCGGAGCACTTCGGGACGCAGACCCGCGGCCCGGAGGCGACCGCCGCGCTGGCGCGGGCGATGACGTCGCGCCTCGACGACGCCCTGGCCGTGGTCCCGCAGCTCGCCGAGCACGCCGACGCCCTCCGCGCGAGCTTCGCCCAGGTCGCCGCGCTGCCCGAGATCACCGTCCAGACGATCCACGGGGACCTCCACCTCGGCCAGACTCTGCGCACGTCGGTGGGGTGGAAGATCGTCGACTTCGAGGGCGAGCCCGCCAAGCCGCTCGCCGAGCGGCTCGAGCCGGACTCGCGCTGGCGCGACGTCGCAGGGATGCTGCGCTCCTTCGACTACGCCCCCCACGCCGTCCTGCACGGCCTGAACGCAGGCGAGGAGGAGGAGCAGCTCCGGCTGCGCGCGGTCGAGTGGGCGAACCGGAACCGCAACTTCTTCGTGGTGGCGTACGCCGAGGAGCTCACGCCCGACGAGCGCACCCTCCTGCAGGCCTACGTCGCCGACAAGGCCGTCTACGAGTGCGTCTACGAGTCACGCAACCGGCCCGCGTGGCTGGAGATCCCGCTCGCCGCGATCGCCCGGATCGGAGCCTCATGACCTCCCCTGCCCCTCTCACCATCGACCGGTCCGAGCTCGAGCTGCTCGCCGACGGCCGGCACGGCAGCCCCCACTCGGTGCTCGGCCCCCACCCTCACGACGGCGGCGTCACGGTCCGCGTCCTCAAGCCGCTTGCCGCCCAGGTCGTCGTGCGCTATGTCGAGCCCGCGGGCGGGACGACCGAGGTGGAGCTGGTGCACGAGCACGGGGGGATCTGGGTCGGCGTCCTGCCGGTCGCGGACGTCCCGGACTACCGCGTGCTGGTGACCTACGACGGCCACACCCTCCAGCTCGACGACCCCTACCGCTTCCTCCCGACGCTCGGCGAGCTCGACCTGCACCTGGTCAACGAGGGCCGTCACGAGCGGCTCTGGGACGTGCTGGGCGCTCACGTCCACCACTACGAGGGGCTCGGCGGGCCGCCGGTGACCGGCACCTCCTTCGCCGTCTGGGCGCCGCACGCCCAGGGCGTCCGGGTGAAGGCCGCCTTCAACCACTGGGACGGCCGCGAGCACCCGATGCGCCAGCTCGGCACGTCGGGCGTGTGGGAGCTGTTCGTGCCCGAGGTCGGCTCCGGGACGCAGTACAAGTTCGTCGTACTCGGGGCCGACGGGGAGTGGCGGGAGAAGGCGGACCCGCTCGCCTTCCACGCCGAGGAGCCGCCGAAGACCTCCTCGGTCGTCTTCGAGTCCGGCTACGCCTGGGGCGACGCCGCGTGGATGGAGGACCGCCGCGCCAAGCAGCCGATCGCCGCGCCGATGTCGGTCTACGAGCTCCACCTCGGCTCGTGGCGGCGCGGGCGCTCCTACCGCGAGCTCGCCGACGAGCTGGTCCCCTACCTCGCCGACCTGGGCTTCACCCACGTCGAGCTGATGCCCGTCATGCAGCACCCGTACGGCGGCTCGTGGGGCTACCACGTGACGTCGTACTTCGCCCCGGACGCGCGCTACGGTACCCCTGACGACTTCAGGTATCTCGTCGACCAGCTCCACCAGGCCGGCATCGGCGTCATCCTCGACTGGGTGCCCGGCCATTTCGCCACCGACCCGTGGGCGCTCGTGCGCTTCGACGGGACGCCGCTCTACGAGGACCCCAACCCGCAGCGCGGCTGGCACAAGGAGTGGGGCTCCCACATCTTCAACTTCGGCCGCCGCGAGGTCCGCAACTTCCTCGTCGCCAACGCGATCTACTGGCTTGAGGAGTTCCACGCCGACGGGCTTCGCGTCGACGGCGTGGCGTCGATGCTCTACCTCGACTACGCCCGCGGGCCCGGCGAGTGGACGCCGAACGTCCACGGCGGCCGGGAGAACCTCGAGGCGGTCGGCTTCCTGCAGGAGATGAACGCGACCGCCTACAAGCGGGTGCCGGGCATCGTGACGATCGCCGAGGAGTCCACCTCCTGGCCCGGGGTCACCAGGCCGACGGCGTACGACGGGCTCGGGTTCGGCTTCAAGTGGAACATGGGCTGGATGCACGACACCCTCGGCTACCTGCACTACGACCCCGTGCACCGCTCCTGGCACCACCATGACATGACGTTCGCGCTGACTTACGCGTGGTCGGAGAACTACGTCCTGCCGCTCTCCCACGACGAGGTCGTCCACGGCAAGGGCTCACTGATCCGGAAGATGCCCGGCGACCGGTGGCGCCAGCTGGCGACCCTGCGCGCCTACTTCGCCTACATGTGGGCGCATCCCGGCAAGCAACTGCTCTTCATGGGCGGCGAGTTCGCCCAGGAGTCCGAATGGGCCGAGTCCCGCGAACTCGACTGGTGGCTCCTCGACAACCCCGACCACCGCGGCGTGCACGACCTCGTCCGCGACCTCAATCGCGCGTACGCCGCCACGCCGGCGCTGTGGGCCCTCGACGCCGACCCGGCCGGCTTCTCCTGGATCGACGCCGACGATGCCCACCACAACGTCTACTCGTTCATCCGGCGCGGCGGCGATGGGCCGGACCTGGTCTGCGTCGCCAACTTCTCCGCCGTGCCGCACGGCGACTTCCCGCTCGGCTTCCCCTCCGCCGGCGTCTGGGAGGAGGTCGTCAACACCGATGCCGACGTCTACACCGGCTCCGGCGTCGGCAACTTCGGCGCGGTGACCGCCATCGAGGGCGAGGCGTCTGGTCAGCCGGCCCACGCCATGGTCGTCCTCCCGCCGCTCGCCACCGTCTGGTTCCGCAAGCGCGAGGAGTCACCCGTTCTTGCCGAAGAGTCACCCGTTCTTGCCGAAGAGTCACCCGAAGCGACCAAGACGACGGGCGGAGCGCTCAACCCCGCGACGTCGCCGGTCACCACGGAGGCCAAGGAGCCCGGCGCCGAGTCGGTGAGCGACTGAGCGGAAGCTGCCGCTGGCGACCGTCCGGTCGCCCAGCCGCCGTCACAACCCACCACTCGACCCGTCACAACCCACCACTCGACCCGTCACAACTCGCAACTCGACCCGTCACAACCGACAACTCGGCCGTCAGCGGGTGAGCGGCGTGGCGGTGTCGAGCCGGCGGAGCTTCTCGGGGTTGCGGACGTAGTAGAGCCCGGTGACGACGCCGCCGTCCAGGCGTAGCGCGAGGACTCCGTCGAGCTCGCCGTCGAGGTGGAGACGCAGGGCGGGGCTGCCGTTGACCTGGGCCGGCTCGACCTGGGCGAGGCCGTTCTTCGCCGTGACCCCGACCAGGAACCGGAGCACCTTGTCGGCGCCGGTGATCGGCCGCAGCGCCGCCTGCTTGAGCCCGCCGCCGTCGCTGACCAGCACCACGTCGGGGGCGAGGACGTCGAGCAGCGCGTGGAGGTCTCCGGTCCGGGCCGCCCGCTGGAACGCCTCCAGAGCGCGGCGGGACGCGGCGGGCGACACGACCTCCCGCGGGCGACGGGCCGCGACGTGCTCGCGCGCCCGATGAGCCAGCTGCCGGACGGCCGCGGGTGACTTGTCGACAGCGTGGGCGATCTCGTCGTACGGCACGTCGAAGACCTCGCGCAGGACGAAGACTGCCCGCTCGGTGGGCGCGAGCGTCTCCAGGACCAGCAGCATCGCCATGGACACGCTCTCCGCGAGCTCGACGTCCTCGGCCACGTCCGGAGCGGTCAACAGCGGCTCCGGCAGCCACGGGCCGACGTAGGACTCCTTGCGACGGCTCAGGGTGCGCAGCCGGTTGAGGGCGAGACGGGTCGTGGTCCGGACGAGGTAGGCACGCTCGTCGCGGACCTCCTCGCTCCCGTCGTCCGCCGCCCGGTCGGCCCAACGCAGCCAGGTCTCCTGGAGGACGTCCTCCGCGTCGGCCGCCGACCCGAGCAGCTCGTAGGCGACGGTGAACAGCAGGTTGCGGTGAGCGACGAACGACTCGGTCGCAGCGTCCACGGCCGCGCTCGCCCGGGCTCGTCCGCCGTCCGGGTCGGAGGAGGGCTGCCGCGGGGTGGTCATGCCTGCGAGCGTACGGCGGACGCCGACGACGCTCGCGCGAGCGGGATCTCGCAGACGTCGGAGTAGCCCTGGCTCTGCAGCCCCGCCGCCGTGTTGAAGCGCGACCGCATGTTCTCGATCGCGATCATCTGGGTCAGCTCGACGACCGCCTTCTCCCCCAGCCGGTCGACCAGCTTCTCGACCATCGGGTCCGTGACCGTCGGCGGCGTGGCGGTCATGGCCTCGGCGTACTCGAGGACGTCACGCTCGAGGTCGGTGAAGAGGTCAGCGTTCTCCGGCTCCCGCCAGCGCGGCACCTGGCTGACCTTGGCGAGGTCGAGGTGATCGTTGTGCGCCAGGAAGTAGCCGAAGTCGAGGCACCAGCTGCAGCCGATCGCGCCGGCGCTCGCGAGCTGGGCGTAGGACTTCAGGGTCGGGTCGAGCGCGTCCCACTTCGCGACCTTGCCCTCGAAGCTCAGCACCGCCTTGAGCAGCGGGAGGTGGTGGGCGTAGACGTAGGCACCGTCCGGGATCTCGCCGTACGTGCGGGTCGCGAAGCGCGAGACCAGCCAGCCGTAGACGCCGGTGAGCCGGGCCTTGGGAATGCGGAACGTGGACTGTGAGGGCATCGGTGCCTCCTTGGGTCGGGAAAACTGGTCGTACCCACGAGACACCGCTCGCCGGGCGAATGTGACAGCGCCACCGCGATCGGGCCCCGCGTCGGCGGAGCGTCACGCCGGTCGCCCTCGGGCGTGCGGCCCTCGGTAGGGTGATCGGGTGAGCGACGAGCTGACCGTGACCACCGTGGGCGAAGGCGTCGCTCGGATCAGCTGGGAGCCGGGCGAGCCCATCGACGTCGTACGCCGAGAGGTGGCCGCCGCGCTGATGACCCACGTGCGGGTCGAGGCGCTGGTCGATCCTGACGACACTCAGGGTCAGCGGACGGCGACCTGGTCCGGGATGCACCGCGAGGGCGTCATGCGGGGCGTGACGATCGACGGCCGCCCGGTCGACCGGATCGTCTACGCGCGGCTGACGACCGACGTCCCCGTGGACGAGCCGGAGGGCTTCCGGGCGCTGCTCAACTCCTTCCTCCCGCGCAAGCGCGCGATCGGGCAGATGCTGCTCCGCGACGAGGACGAACGGGTGCTGCTCTGCCAGCTGACCTACAAGCGCGACTGGGACCTGCCCGGCGGCGTCGTCGAGGTCGGCGAGTCGCCGCGGCTCGCCACCTCGCGTGAGATCGAGGAGGAGCTGGCCCTGCGGATCCCGGCCGGTGAGCTGGTGCTCACCGACTGGCTGCCGCCGTGGAGCGGCTGGGACGACGCCGTCTGTCTCGTCTTCGACGGCGGGGTCCACCCGGCGTCACTCACCGAGCGGATCGTCCACGAGGCGCGCGAGATCCGCACGGCGGAGTTCTGCACGATCGAGCAGATCCGGGAGCGGGCCGCCGACTTCACCGCCCGCCGGATCGAGGCCGCCCTCGCCGCGGTTCGCGGCGACGGGCCGCGCTACACCGAGTCGGGCCGGACGCGGTAGCCGCCGGCGCATGAGCCGCGCCGCCACGCCCTGCGCCACGAGCACGCCCGCCACCAGCAGCGCGCCGCCGACCAGCTCCGGGGGGTTGGGCCTCTCCCCGACCAGCGTCCAGGCCGCGGCCATCGCCACGACCGGCACAAGCAGGATCCACGGCACGACGTCGCTCGAGGCGTTGCGCGCGAGCAGGCCGTTGAAGATCCCGTAGGCCACGAGCGTGCTCATCACCACGGTGTACGCCGTCGACCAGACGCCGTGCCACCCGAGGTGCACCACCCCGTCCGCCAGCGCCTGCGGCCCGTCGAGCACGAGGCCGAGGAGGAGCAACGGCACCGGCACGACCAGGGCCGACCAGACCGTCAGTCCCAGTCCGCCGGCGACCCGGGCGGCTCGCGCGACGACGTTGCCGATCCCCCAGGAGAGGCCGCCGGCCAGGCAGAGCAGGAGTGCGCCGGCCGGTACGTGCCCGCCGCGGCCGAGCGCGACGATGAGCAGCCCGACGGCACCGAGCGCCACGCCGGCGACCTGGACCGCCGTCGTCCTCTCCCGCAGCGCCACGGCGGCGATGACGATCGTGAAGACCACCTGGGACTGCAGCACGAGGGCCGCGAGCCCGGGTGGTAGCCCGGCGTGCATCGCGGCGTAGAGGAAGCCGAACTGCCCCAGGCTCATGAACGTCCCGACGGCCACGACCGTCCGCCACGGCGCTGCCGGTCGCGGGACCAGCAGGCAGGCGGGGAAGGCGACGAACACGAACCTGAGCGCCGCGAAGAGCAGGGGCGGAACGTCGCCCATCCCCCAGTCGATGACCACGAAGTTGACGCCCCAGATGGCGGCGACGAGGGCGGCGAGGAGCGAGTCACGGCGAGTCACAGGTCCAGCCTTGCGTGGCCGATCATGAAGCACCAGCAAACGTTCGTGACGAGATAGCGTTAGCCTTCCTTCATGATCGACCTCGACGCGCTCGTCGCGCTGCGCGCTGTCGACCGCCACCGGACGGTCGCCGGCGCGGCCGAGGCGCTCGGCTTCACCCCGAGCGCGGTGTCACAGCAGGTCAAGCGGCTCGAGCGGCAGACCGGCGTACGCCTCCTCGAGCGGGTCGGGCGTGGCGTCATGCTGACCCACGCCGGGCGCCACCTCGTCGACGAGGGCGCCCGGCTGCTGACCGACCTCGAGTCCCTTGAGGCCGGACTCCATCGCCAGACGGGGACCGTCGCAGGGATCGTCCGGCTGACCACCTTCTCGACCGCCATGCGTGGACTCGTCGCGCCGGTCGCGCGCGGCCTGCTCGACGCCTACCCGGAGCTCACCCTCACCCTCGCCGAGCGCGAGCCCTGGGACACGATCGACCTCGTCGCCACGGGTCAGACGGACCTCGGCCTGGTGCACAGCTGGGGCGACGTACCCCTCGCCATCCCGGACCACGTCGAGACCACTGCGGTCGCGTGCGACGTCGCGGACGTGATCGTCCACCGCGACCATGCCCTCGCCCGGCGCACGCAGGTCCGCCCCGCCGACCTGGTCGAGGAGGGCTGGGTCGCGACGCCGGAGGGGACGATCTGCCGCCAGTGGCTCACCCGGATGTACGACGGCACCGGCCGTCTCCCCCGGATCGCGCACGTGTCGATGGAGTTCGACAGCCATCTCGCGCTGGTCCGGGCCGGGCTCGGCATCGCGCTCGTCCCGCGCCTGGGTCGCGCGCCGCTCGGTGACGATCTCGTCGCGGTCGCCGCCACGGACCCGGTGCCGACCCGCGAGATCGTCGCGCTCCACCGGCGCAGCATGGCCGCCTCACCCGCGGTGTCGGCGGTCCTCGACGCGATGTGCGCCGACGGTCAGAACAGCGCGTTGGCGAGCGCCTGACGGCCCTTGAGGACGCGCGGGTCGTCGTTGCCGACCGCGGCGAAGAGGGCGACGAGGTGCTCGCGCACGGCGTTGCGCTCGTCGCCGGAGGCACGCCGCACGAGCTCGACGAGCCGGGCGAACGCATCCTCCACGTGACCACCGAGCAGGTCCAGGTCGGCGACGAGGATCTGGGCCTCGACGTCGTCGGGGTTCGCGGCCGCCGCGGCCCGCGCGGCGTTGAGGTCGACGCCCTGGGTGCGCTTGAGGAGCTGGGCACGCGCGAGCCCGGCGGCCGCCTCGGTGTCGGCCGGGTTGGCCGCGACGAGCTTCTCGTACTCCGCGACGGCGGTGTCGACGTCCCCCGAGGCGAGTGCCTCGTCCGCGGCCGCGAAGCGCGGGTCGGAGACCGGCTCCTCGCCCTCGGGCGCCTCGACGGTCCGCGGCTTGTGACGGCCCCCGATGCCCTGGGCGGTGAGCTGCTGACCGAGCTGGTTGAAGAACGCGCGCAGCTCGTCGATGGGCGGGGCGCTCGGGATCGGCTGGGTGACCGGGCGGCCGTCCAGCAGGACGTACATGAGCGGGACCTGCTGGATCTGCATCGCCTGGGCGATCTGCGGTGAGGCGTCGATGTCGACGAGACCGGCGAGGAAGCGGCCGTCGTACTCCTCGGCGACGGTCGAGACGTTGCGCGCCAGGTCGGCGCTCTCCGGGGACCGACCGGGCGAGTAGAAAACGAGGACCACCGGAGCGGTCATCGACGACTCGAGGACCGACTGGAAGCTCTGCTCGTCCACCTCGACGGTGTAGGCGCCGGTCGCCTGGCCGCCGGCACCGCCGGCGGTGGCGCCGGGCGCTCCCGGAGCCGCCGCACCGGGCGCGGACTGCGCGGGACGCTTGAGGGCCGACAGGTCGATCGCACCGGGACGGGAGAACGGCTGCTGGGTCATGCCGACAATCCTAGGGGTGCGGCGGGCGAGTGCTGCGCGAGGCTCGGCCCGGTGCCCGGTCGCGGTCGAGCCGGAGCAGGTCAGGCGCCGTACACCCGCGGACCGCGCAGGCCGGACCGCTGCACGACCCGCTGGATCGTGAGGTCGCGCTCGTCGGGCCGCCCGACGTAGCGGATCTCCCGCAGCCCCTGCTCCTGGGCGGCGGACTCGAAGACGAAGTGACCGAAGCCGAGCAGCCGACCGTGGAACGGCTTCTCGACGGTGATGTCGAGGATGCGGGTCAGCGGCATCGTGGCGAGGTGGGTGGAGAGGACCCCGTGGAGCCGGAAGACACGCATGTTGGTGATGACGAAGCGGTCGCGGTGCTCCCGCAGCGCGCCCCACGCGGCATGGAGCAGCAGCGCCCAGGAGAGCAGGACGAGGATCCACGCGACGTCGAGGTCGATCATCGCGGCGACGATCAGCACCACGACGCCGAGGAAGCCCTCGACCGCAGGACGCAGGTAGGCGACCCAGTGATGACTGACCTCGTCGACCACGACCTCGCCCTCGTCGCGCAGGAGGTGGCGGGAGATATCAGGTGTCCCGAGGCCGCTGCGGCTCACAGGTCTGTGATGAAGTCGATGACCTTCGTGAAGAGCGCGCTCACCCCGACCCACGCAGCACCACCCACGTCCTTCGCCGTCGTGGCGAGGCCGTGGGGGTCGGTGAACAGCCAGAACCCGAGGAACACCACGAGCACGGCGATGATCGCCTTCTTCATGCCGGCCATGATGGCAAAGCAGCGGCTCCGGGTGCGGGAGGCACGCGGAGCCGGACCGGTCCAGACCGGCCGACGTGCCCGGGCGCCTCAGCGGTCGAGGAGCGAGTCCGCGGCGGCGTACGGGTCGGACTCCCCCGCCACGACGGCGGCCGCGAGCCGGCCCAGCTCCTCCTCGGCGCCGACGCGCGCCCAGCGGGCGCGCAGGGTCTCGACGGCGATCGCCTCGATCTCCTCCCGCGCGCGACGCGTACGCCGCCGTGCAAGCTCACCGCTCGACGACAGCCACGCGTGGTGCTCGTCGAGCGCGGCCACGAGCGCGTCGACGCCCTTGCCGGTCTGCGACACCGTCGCCAGCACCGGCGGCTGCCACGCATCGGGGCTCCGGTCGGCGAGGCGCAGCATGCCGCGCAGGTCGCGACGGACCCGGCCGGCGCCCTCGCGGTCGGCCTTGTTGACGACGTAGAGGTCGCCGATCTCGAGGATCCCGGCCTTGGCCGCCTGGATGCCGTCGCCCATGCCCGGCGCGAGGAGGACGACAGTCGAGTCCGCGAGCGAGGCGATCTCGACCTCCGACTGGCCGACCCCGACGGTCTCGACCAGCACCACGTCGAAGCCCGCCGCATCGAGGACGCGGAGGGCCTGCGGCGTGCTCCACGAGAGGCCACCCAAATGGCCACGCGACGCCATGGAGCGGATGAACACACCGCGGTCGGTGGCGTGGTCCGTCATCCGGATCCGGTCGCCCAGCAGCGCGCCGCCAGAGAAGGGCGAGGACGGGTCGACGGCGAGGACCGCGACCCGGCGGTCGGCGGCGCGCAGCTCGCGCACGAGCGCGGAGGTCGTCGTCGACTTCCCGACGCCCGGGGCGCCGGTGAGGCCCACGACGTGGGCACGCCCGCCGTACGGCGCGAGCGCCGCCATCACCTGGCGGAGGATCTCGCTGCCGCCGACGGGCGCGTCCTCCACGAGGGAGACGAGCCGCGCGACGGCCCGGGGCTCACCGCCCCGGGCGCGCGCGACGAGGTCGTCGACCCTCGCGGGGTCAGCACGCCGCAACGTCAGGACTTCGGAACACGCACGATCAGCGCGTCACCCTGGCCGCCACCGCCGCACAGCGCGGCCGCGCCGACGCCGCCACCGCGACGCTTGAGCTCCTGCGCCAGGGTGAGGACGACGCGGGTGCCGGACATGCCGACCGGGTGGCCGAGCGCGATCGCCCCGCCGTTGACGTTGACGATCTCCGGGTCCAGACCGAGCGCGCGGGTCGACTCGATGCCGACCGCGGCGAAGGCCTCGTTGAACTCGACCAGGTCGAGGTCGGCGGCGGTGATCCCCTCCTTCTCCAGGGCCTTCGCGGTGGCGTTGGCGGGCTGCATCTGGAGCGAGGAGTCCGGCCCCGCGACCATGCCGTGCGCGCCGATCTCGGCGAGCCATGCCAGGCCGAGCTCCTCGGCGTTCGCCTTGCTCATCACGACGACCGCGGCGGCGCCGTCGGAGATCTGGGACGCCGAGCCGGCGGTGATGGTGCCGTCCTTGGAGAACGCCGGACGGAGCTTGCCGAGCGACTCGACGGTGGTGTCACCACGGACGCCCTCGTCGGCGCTGATGACGATCGGGTCGCCCTTGCGCTGCGGGATCGAGACCGGGACGATCTCGTCGTCGAAGAGGCCGTTCTTCTGCGCCGCCGCCGCGCGCTGGTGGGAGGTCGCGGCGAACGCATCCTGCTCCTCGCGGGTCAGCTTCGTGCCCTCGGCGTTGATCTGCTCGGTGAGGCCGCCCATCGCCTGCTGGGTCAGCTGGTCGTACAGCGCGTCGTACGCCATCGAGTCGACGAGCGTGGTGTCGCCGTACTTGAAGCCCTCGCGCGACTTCGGCAGCAGGTGGGGCGCGTTGGTCATCGACTCCATGCCGCCGGCGACGACGATCTCGCACTCCCCGGCCCGGATGAGCTGGTCGGCCATCGCGATCGCGTTGAGCCCCGAGAGACAGACCTTGTTGATCGTGATCGAGGGCAGGCTCATCGGCAGCCCGGCCGCGATGCCGGCCGTGCGGGCGGGGTTCTGGCCCGACCCGGCCTGGATGACCTGGCCCATGATCAGGTAGTCGACCTGCTCGGGCGCCACGCCCGCCTTCTCGAGCGCCCCCTTGATGGCGACGCCGCCGAGCTCCGCGGCCGAGAGGCTCTTCAGGCCGCCGAGCAGGCGGCCGATCGGGGTTCGCGCCCCGGCGACGATGACGGATGCGGACTGGGTGGACATGGCATGCCTCCAAGGGTGTGCACTGGCAGTACGCCGAGATTAACGACCGTTAACCAGGAGCGGGAGGGGGTCCATGGCCCGGCCACGTGTGCCCATCGTCACACAGTCTCGCGCGGTCGGTCGCACCCGCACCAGAGTGGGGCCATGACGTCCCTGGACATCCCCGAGCACCTGTTCACCCAGATCGACCACGTCGGTGTGGCCGTCCCCGACCTCGACGAGGCGATCGCGTTCTACGAGACGACCTTCGGCATGAGGCTCGCCCACCGCGAGACCAACGAGGAGCAGGGCGTCGAGGAGGCGATGATCGCCGTCGGCGACTCCGACAACAAGATCCAGCTGCTCGCGCCACTCAACGAGAGCTCCACGATCGCGAAGTTCCTCGACCGCAGCGGCCCGGGCCTCCAGCAGCTCGCCTACCGCGTCACCGACGTCGAGCAGGTGAGCGCCATCCTCCGCGAGCGCGGCGTGCGCCTGCTGTACGACGCCCCGAAGCGCGGCACCGCCGACTCGCGCATCAACTTCATCCACCCCAAGGACGCCGGCGGCGTCCTCGTCGAGCTCGTCGAGCCGGCGAAGACCGCACACTGACCGTCACGTCGAGTCGGCGCAGATGGTCGCGATCTGTGCCGACTCGACCGAC
>NZ_JBFPJR010000027.1:0-56229 GCF_040838215.1 Nocardioides eburneus
GGCGGTCCATGCGAGGCTGAGGTCGTCCATATCGTGACGGAGACCACACCCGGACGCCGGTCCGCGGCCCCCCACCCCCTCCCCTAGAGTGGGCTCGCCCATCCCACACGGAGGAGTTCGACCCCGGTATGACGCAGACCAAGCCACTCACGAAAGTCCTGATCGCGAACCGCGGTGAGATCGCCGTCCGCGTCATCCGCGCGTGCAAGGACGCCGGCATCGGCTCCGTGGCGGTCTACGCCGAGCCCGACCGCGACGCGCTCTTCGTCCGGCTGGCCGACGAGGCCTACGCCCTGGGTGGCGCCACCCCGGCCGAGTCCTACCTCTCGATCGAGAAGATCATCCGCGTGGCCGCTGAGGCCGGTGCTGACTCGGTGCACCCCGGCTACGGCTTCCTCGCCGAGAACGCCGAGTTCGCCCAGGCCGTCCTCGACGCCGGGCTGACCTGGATCGGCCCCTCCCCCGAGGCGATCGACGCGCTCGGCGACAAGGCCAAGGCCAAGCACATCGCCCAGAAGGCCAACGCCCCGCTCGCGCCCGGCACCAAGGACCCGGTCAAGGACGCCGACGAGGTCGTCGCCTTCGCCCGCGAATACGGCCTGCCCGTCGCGATCAAGGCGGTCTTCGGCGGCGGCGGCCGCGGCCTCAAGGTCGCCCGCACCCTCGAGGAGATCCCCGACCTCTACGAGTCCGCGGTGCGCGAGGCCGTCGGGGCCTTCGGCCGCGGCGAGTGCCTGGTGGAGAAGTTCCTCGACCAGCCCCGCCACGTCGAGACCCAGTGCCTGGCCGACACCCACGGCAACGTCGTGGTCGTCTCCACCCGCGACTGCTCGCTGCAGCGCCGCCACCAGAAGCTGGTCGAGGAGGCCCCCGCCCCCTTCCTCACCGATGATCAGATCGCCCGTCTCTACGAGTCCTCCAAGGCGATCCTGCGCGAGGCCGGGTACGTCGGCGCCGGCACGTGCGAGTTCCTCGTCGCCAAGGACGGCACCATCTCCTTCCTCGAGGTCAACACCCGCCTCCAGGTCGAGCACTGCGTCTCCGAGGAGGTCACCGGCATCGACCTGGTCCGTGAGATGTTCCGCATCGCCGCCGGCGAGGAGCTGGGCTACGACGACCCCGAGATCAAGAGCCACTCCATCGAGTTCCGCATCAACGCTGAGGACGGCGGCCGCAACTTCATGCCTGCCCCCGGCACCCTGACCGAGTGGGCGCCCCCGCAGGGCCCCGGCGTCCGCGTCGACGGCGGCTACGAGAAGGGCGAGACCATCCCCGGCTCGTTCGACTCCCTCATCGCCAAGCTCATCGTCACCGGTCGCGACCGCACCCAGGCGCTCGAGCGCTCACGGCGCGCGCTCGCGGAGTTCAAGGTCGACGGCATGCCCACCGTCATCCCCTTCCACCAGGCGATCGTCGAGGACCCGGCCTACGTCGGCCCCTCCAACCCCGCCGGCCAGGGCGAGTTCACCGTCTACACCACCTGGATCGAGACCGACTTCGACAACCAGATCCAGCCCTACGCCGGCGAGGCCGGCGAGCCCGACGAGACCGCCGAGCGGCAGACCGTGGTCGTCGAGGTCGGCGGCAAGCGCCTCGAGGTCTCCCTGCCCGGCGGCCTCGGTGGACTCGCGGCCGGCCCGGCCACAGCCGGCGCCAAGAAGCCCAAGCGCGGCGGCGGGAAGAAGGCCGGCGCCGCCGTCTCCGGCGATGCCGTCACCTCCCCGATGCAGGGCACGGTCGTCAAGGTCGTCGCCGAGGAGGGTCAGACCGTGGCCGAGGGCGACACCATCATCGTCATCGAGGCCATGAAGATGGAACAGCCCCTCAAGGCCCACAAGGCCGGCACCGTCACCGGCCTCACCGCCGAGGTCGGCGGAGGCGTCACCAACGGCCAGGTCATCGCCGAGATCAAGGACTGACCCGCGTCCGTTTCTGCCACCGTTCGCCGGCGCTCCCGTGCGGGAGCGCCGGCGATTCACATCCGACCCTCAGCATCAGGGCGCAGGATGGCTGGGTGCTTCCTCTCACCACTGCACTCGTGACCGACGCTCCGCAGGCCCACGACGGCGCCAGCGTGGCCGCGGTGCTGACGGTCATGTTCGTCATGTGCCTGCTCTTCTGCGGGCTGATCTGGCTCGCGATCCGCACCGCCCGGCGAGGGCGCCGCCACTGGGACGGCGAGGGCTGAGCCGGGCAAGGCCTCCTCCGTCGGATGCCGCCCGTCCCACCAGTTCCCACCAGGTCCGGCCGGCTCCGGGCTGAGCGCCGGCGTACGCGCCTTGGAGCCCGCGCACGATCACGACCCACCGTGGTGTGGCCGGCTCACCGCCGCACTCCGTGAGACAGCCGAGCGCTCCCCGCTGTCCTCGGTAGGTTGTGCGCCATGTTCTCCAAGGTGTTGGTGGCCAACCGTGGTGAGATCGCGATCCGAGCTTTCCGCGCGGCCTATGAGCTGGGTGCGAAGACCGTGGCGGTCTTCCCGTACGAGGACCGGGGCTCCGAGCACCGGTTGAAGGCCGATGAGGCCTATCAGATCGGGGAGAAGGGCCACCCGGTGCGGGCCTATCTCGACCCCGAGGCGATCGTGGAGGTCGCGAAGAAGGCGGGCGCGGACGCCGTCTATCCCGGTTATGGGTTCTTGTCGGAGAATCCCGCGCTGGCCGAGGCGTGCGCGGCGGCCGGCATCACCTTCATCGGTCCTTCGGCGCAGGTCTTGGAGCTGACCGGCAACAAGGCGCGCGCGATCGCGGCCGCCCGCGCGGCCGGCGTACCCACCCTGGAGTCTGTCGAGCCCTCGACCGATATCGACACGCTGCTGGCCGCGGCCGCCGACATGCGCTACCCGCTGTTCGTGAAGGCCGTCGCCGGTGGTGGTGGCCGCGGGATGCGCCGGGTGGACGAGCCCGGCCCGGACGCCGCCCGGCTGCGGGAGGCCGTCGAGGTCTGCATGCGCGAGGCCGAGGCGGCCTTCGGGGATCCGACGGTCTTCATCGAGCAGGCGGTCGTCGAGCCGCGTCACATCGAGGTGCAGATCCTGGCCGACGGCGAGGGCGAGGTCATTCACCTCTTCGAGCGGGACTGCTCGGTCCAGCGTCGTCACCAGAAGGTCGTCGAGATCGCGCCGGCGCCCAACCTCGACCCCGACCTGCGGGCGCGGATCTGCGCGGACGCGGTGAGGTTCGCCCGCCAGATCGGCTACCGCTGCGCCGGCACGGTGGAGTTCCTGCTCGACCCGGCGGGCAACTACGTCTTCATCGAGATGAACCCCCGCATCCAGGTCGAGCACACCGTGACCGAGGAGGTCACCGATGTCGACCTGGTGCAGTCGCAGATGCGGATCGCCTCGGGTGAGACGCTGGCCGACCTGGGCCTGTCCCAGGACAGCGTGCGGCTGCGCGGTGCCGCGATGCAGTGCCGGATCACCACCGAGGACCCGGCCAACGGCTTCCGTCCCGACACCGGCAAGATCACGACCTACCGCTCGCCGGGCGGTGCCGGGGTGCGGGTCGACGGTGGCACGACCTACTCCGGCGCGGAGATCTCTCCGCACTTCGACTCGATGCTCGCGAAGCTGACCTGCCGCGGGCGCACGCACGCCGACGCGGTGATGCGGGCGCGGCGTGCGGTGGCGGAGTTCCGCATCCGCGGGGTGGCCACCAACATCCCGTTCCTGCAGGCGCTGCTCGACGACCCCGACTTCATCGCCGGGCGGATCACGACCAGCTTCATCGAGACACACCCGCAGCTCCTGACGGCACGCGCGTCGGGCGACCGCGGCACCAAGCTGCTCACCTACCTCGCCGACGTCACCGTCAACCAGCCCCACGGCTGCGCGCCGGTCACCGTCGAGGCGGTGAGCAAGCTGCCCGAGATCGACCTGAGCGCGCCGGCGCCCGAGGGCTCCCGGCAGCGGCTTCTCGAGCTCGGTCCCGACGCGTTCGCGGCCCAGTTGCGCGCCCAGGCCCAGGTGGCGGTGACCGACACCACCTTCCGCGACGCCCACCAGTCGCTGCTGGCCACCCGGGTGCGCTCCTACGACCTGCTCGCGGTCGCAGGCCACGTGGCCCGGATGACGCCGCAGCTGTGGTCGCTGGAGGCCTGGGGCGGGGCGACGTACGACGTCGCGCTGCGGTTCCTGCACGAGGACCCGTGGGAGCGGCTGGCGAGCCTGCGCGAGGCGGTGCCCAACATCGGCCTGCAGATGCTGCTGCGCGGCCGCAACACGGTCGGCTACACCCCCTACCCCACCCGGGTCACCGACGCCTTCGTCGAGGAGGCGGCATCGACCGGCATCGACGTGTTCCGCATCTTCGACGCCCTCAACGACGTCGCCCAGATGCGGCCCGCGATCGACGCCGTCCGCGCCACCGGCACCACCCTCGCCGAGGTCGCGCTGTGCTACACCGGCGACCTGTCGAACCCCGGAGAGAGGCTCTACACCCTCGACTACTACCTCCGCCTGGCCGAGCAGATCGTCGAGGCCGGCGCCCACGTGCTGGCGATCAAGGACATGGCCGGCCTGCTGCGCGCCCCCGCGGCCCGCACCCTGGTGACCGCCCTGCGCGAGCGGTTCGACCTGCCGGTCCACCTGCACACCCACGACACCGCCGGCGGCCAGCTCGCGACCCTGACCGCCGCGATCGAGGCCGGCGTCGACGCGGTCGACGCCGCCTGTGCCGCCATGGCCGGCACCACCTCCCAGCCGCCGCTGTCCTCCCTGGTCGCCGCGACCGACTTCACCGACCGCGCGAGTGGGCTGGATCTGGGAGCCGTCAACGCGCTCGAGCCCTACTGGGAGGCCGTGCGCCGGGTCTACGCGCCCTTCGAGTCCGGGCTGCCCGCCCCGACCGGGCGGGTCTACCGCCACGAGATCCCCGGCGGCCAGCTCTCCAACCTGCGCCAGCAGGCCATCGCGCTCGGCCTCGGGGAGAAGTTCGAGCAGATCGAGGACACCTACGCCGCCGCCAACGACATCCTCGGCCGCGTCCCGAAGGTCACGCCCTCCTCGAAGGTCATCGGCGACCTCGCCCTCTCCCTCGTCGCCGCGGGCGCCGATCCGTTGGACTTCGAGGCCGACCCGGCGTCGTACGACGTGCCCGCGAGCGTGATCGGCTTCCTCCACGGCGAGCTCGGCGACCCGCCCGGCGGCTGGCCCGAGCCCTTCCGCACCAAGGCCACCGCCGGCCGACCCTGGACACCGCCGGCCGAGGAGCTCTCGGCCGAGGACGCCAAGGGGCTGGAGACCGACCGGCGCGCCACCCTCAACCGACTGCTCTTCCCCGGCCCGACCCGGGACTACCTCGAGGCCCGGTCCAAGTGGGGCAACGTCTCGGTCATCCCGACCATCGACTTCCTCTACGGCCTGCGCCCCGGCGAGGAGCACCTCGTCCAGCTCGACGAGGGCAAGACGATCATCCTCGGTGTCGAGGCCGTCAGCGAGCCCGACGAGCGCGGCTACCGCACCGTCATGGCCACCATCAACGGCCAGATGCGGCCGATCCCGGTCCGCGACCGCTCCGTCTCGGCCGAGATCAAGGACGCCGAGAAGGCCGACCCGAACGTCCCCGGCCAGGTCGCCGCGCCGTTCCAGGGCGCGGTCACCCTCGCGGTCAAGGAGGGCGATCAGGTCAAGGCCGGCGACACCCTCGCCACCATCGAGGCGATGAAGATGGAGGCGGCCATCACCGCCCCCGTCGACGGCGTCGTCCAGCGGCTCGCCATCAGCGGCACCCAGTCCGTCGAAGGCGGCGACCTCGTCCTCGTCCTCGGCTCCGGGACGGCATCTGTGCAGGTCGACCAGGTCGGTTGATCGGGCGCCCCGGTCGGTCCCGTCCTACGCTGCAGGACGGGACCGACTGCTCCTCGGCCGCGGACGTCCCGGTCAGGTAAGCCTCTCCTGGCTGGACCGACGGTGCGGGCGGGTGCACGGTAGACGCATCGGCATCCCGCCCGCACGGGCCATCCCATCGGAGGCACCCATGACCACTCTCGCTCTGCCGATCATCAGCACCTGCAGCGTCGATGGCTGCTCCTACAACCACGACCACGACTGCCACGCCGCCGCGATCACGGTGATGCACGACAGCTCGGCGTGCGGCACCTACTACGCGAACGGCAGCAAGGGCGGCACCGACGACGTCGGCCACGTCGGCGCGTGCCAGCGCGCCGACTGCGTGCACAACTCGATGCTCGAGTGCACCGCCGAGGGCATCGAGATCGGGCCGGCCACCGACACCGCGGACTGCCTCACCTACGCGCCGCGCTGAGGTTTCACGACTTCGGCACGGAGACGTCGAACCAGCTCGAGTTCAGGCCGAACCATGACTTCAACGTCTCTCCGCTGGGGTGGGCCGTCCTCGTGGTCCCCACGATCGTCACCTCGGCGACGTAGCGGCCCCCCGTGCCGGCGACCCGCTTCGTCACCGCCATCGACACGACCTTGCCGACGTCCGCCGCCTTCTGGATCTGCTTCACCGTCAGCGTCCTCGTCCAGTTGACGTTCTTGTCCCCCGACGCCTTCGTGTCGTACGGGTCCTTCTTCGACACGAGGTAGGGCTTGCTCCCCTTGAGCATGAACCCGCCGTTGGACGCGCTGAACTGGGTGTATGCCGGCTTGCCACCCGACGTGCGGACCATGCCGGCGGTCGCGGTCACGGCGGCGTTGGTGGAGGCGACCTCCGCGTCGTACCCCTTGTAGACCTGGTCCCCCGTCGTGTCGACGACGTCGTAGTAGCCGTGGCCGCCCGCGTCGCGCTGGAAGGCGGCGTAGCTCCGCGCGGCGATCGCCTGAGCGCGGAGCGCGGCCGGCTGCCAGGTCGGGTAGACCTCCCCGGGAACGACGCCCTTGAGGTAGTTGTCGAGCGACAGGATGTTGACGGTGTCGCGGTTCCACTTCCCCTTGACGGGGGCGGTGGAGCGGAGCGTGCCGCGGTATTCCGCCGAGCCGTGCGGCAGGTAGAGCCGGATCGGCTGACCCTTCGCATAGAAGGTCATGTCGCCGTTCACCGTCGCCATCCGGTGCCAGCCCGTCGTGAGGTAGGCGAGCGCCGTCCTCCCACCGGTGGTCGGCACGATCCGGAAGCGGGTGGCATGCGGGTGAAGCTTCGTCAGGTCCCACGCCCGGCCGGTCGACAATGCCCGGGCGACGAGCTTGGTGCGCGCCTGGACCACAACGTCAGGGGTCGTGTCGGCACTGACGAGGGCGCGGACGTTGCCGCCCGCCTTCCCCTGCTTCGTGCCCGGGTAGTAGAAGCTCAGGATCTGGTTGTAGGTCTTCCCCTTCAGTGCGGCGCCCTGCGCACCCCACTGCGCCATCCCATGGCCGTGCCCCCACCCGTGCCCCGTGATGGTGATCTTCGTCGACGCCGAGAGGGGCTTGGGCGCCGCGTCCTCCGCACAGGCGGCACCGCCCGAGGCGATGACGGCGACGAGCGTGGCTGCGGTCGCCGCGAGGGTCTGGACCCGCATCCGAGACTGCGTGAAAGCGCGCATGGAGCCCGAGGCTACCTGCCGCGGACGACGTGGCAAGGGGCTTCAGGTGAATCCGCGGGTCGCTCGTGCCGGCCGAGTCGGTCGGCGGCAAGGATCAGTCGACGTGGTGGAGGCGGCGCGCCGCTTCGGCGAGCGAGCCGCTCATCGACGGGTAGACCGTGTAGGACGCCGCCATCTGGTCGACCGTGATGTTGGCGGACACGGCGAGCGCGATCGGGTGGATCAGTTCGCTCGCACGCGGGCCCACCACGACCCCGCCGACGATCGTGCCGGACCCGGGCCGGGCGAAGATCTTCACGAACCCGTCGCGGACGCCCTGCATCTTCGCACGGGGGTTGCCGGCCAGGTCGAGCCGCACGATCTCGGCGATCTCCTCGCCCTTGTCGATCTGGGCCTGGGTGACGCCGACGGTGGCGATCTCCGGGCTGGTGAAGACGTTGGAGCTGACCTCGCGGAGGTTGAGCGGACGGACGGCGTCGCCGAGGAAGTGGCGCATCGCGATCCGGCCCGCCATCGCGGCCACCGAGGCGAGCATGAAGCCACCGGTGCAGTCGCCGGCGGCGTACACGCCCGGCGCGGTCGTGCGCGAGACCCGGTCGATCCGGATGAACCCACCGTCGTCGAGCTGGACGCCGGCCTCCTCGAGACCGAGCCCCTGGGTGTTGGGGATCGACCCCAGCGCCAGGATGCAGTGGGAGCCGGTCACCTGTCGGCCGTCGGTCAGGGTCACCGTCACCGTGTCGCCCTCACGCGTCACCGACTCCATGCGGCTCTTGCCGAGCACATGCATGCCGCGCCGGGTGAGGACGTCCTCGAGCACCGTCGCCGCATCCGCGTCCTCGCCGGGCAGCACCCGGTCGCGGGAGGAGACCAGCGTGACCTCGATCCCGAGGGAGAGGTACGCCGACGCGAACTCCGCTCCGGTGACGCCGGAGCCCACGACGATCATGTGGCTGGGGACCTCGGTCAGGTCATAGACCTGCTCCCAGGTCAGGATGCGCTCGCCGTCGGGCTGGGCGGTCGGGAGCGTGCGCGGGTGGGCGCCGGTCGCGATGAGCACGGCGTCGGCGTCGAGCGCCTGGTCGGTGCCGTCGGGCGCCGTCGCAACGACCTGTCCCCCGCCGGCGCCGGCGCCCTTGCCGAGCCGGCCGACACCCTTCATGATCCGGATCCCGCGCCGCGAGAGGCGCTCCTCGATGTCGCGCGACTGCGCGGCGGCCAGGGCCTTCACCCGGGCGTTGACCGTGCCGAGGTCGACCTTGATGGTCGTCGCCGCGTCACCGCTCGGGTCCTCGAAGTTGATGCCGAGCTCGGGCGCGGCCGTCATGTCGATCATGACGTCGGAGGTCGCGATCAGGGTCTTGCTCGGGACGCAGTCGGTCAGGACCGCGGAGCCACCGAGGCCGTCGCGGTCCACCACCGTCACCTCGGCTCCGAGGTCGTGCGCCACCAGCGCCGCCTCGTAGCCGCCCGGACCGCCACCGATGATCACCACGCGCGCCATGCGCTCATTCTTTCAGAGTCTCGCGTGCGAGCGTGAAGCGAAGGGGCGCTGCCTCGCTGGTGGGTCGGCACGCCGACGGTGCGACCGCGCGATCAGATCCTCAGCGCCTCCCCGCGAACCAGGCGTTGGCCCCGCCGACGTACAGCAGCGGGACCACCAGGCCGGCAACCGTGCCCCATACCGCGTAGAACAGTGTCAGCAACTGGCTGGCATCGCCGTCGGCGGCGACCAGGACCGCGGCGACGAGGCACACCAGGCTGACCCCGCCTGCGGCGAGGGTGAGCAGGATGCGGCCGGCGTTGGACCCAGCGATCGTCAAGGCCGCGACGATCACGCCGAGCCCGCAGGGCAGGGCGAGGAGCGGAACGAACAGGATCAGCCCGCCGAAGAACATGATGAAACCGGCGACGAAGCCCGCGAGCGCACACTGCAGGATCGCGATCACCCCAGCCGCGATCACGGACCGCGGGCGGCGCCGGGCGGCGTACTCGGGAAGAACGACGCGCGTGCCCTGAAGCCACTGGGGATCGCTCACGCCAGTGTCCTACCCCGACACGAGCGACCAAAACGGCGGTCGCGGACCCGGCACGGCGAATGGAGCGCACGCTCGAACGGCTCCAGATGCCCGTGGAGGAGGTCCAGCGCACGGTTGGAGACCGGACAGGCCGATATCATCCGAGCGATATGGCCTGATCGTGACGACGAACGGGACCAAGCTTGGTCCACTGCGCCGTATCAAGCCGATCCGTCCCGAAGGCGAGCACCACATGATGAGCAGCCAGAAGCGCCATCCCGCCATGACCATCTTGAAGGGTCTGGGGAGCGTGATCATCTTCTTGTTGGTCGTGGTCCTCGGCCGCGTCGTGATCGGCGGCAAGCTGGCCGGTCATCTTCGGTGGGGCACGACGACGGTCGTCATCCTGTCGTTGATCGTTGCGGTGCCCTTCGTGATCATCGTCATCATGTTCTTCGCATACCGCAACGTCGAGCCGGTGCGTGGGAGCCAGCGCAACGGCGACCCGCTCGGGAAGCACGTCGACCACAGCGCTGGCAACGGCTCGTGAGCGGTTCCTACTTCGGCGCCATCGTCGGCCTGGTCGTCGCGGCGATGTTCGTACCGTTCGCCGTCGTCGCGGCACGCGCACAGAAGAAGGCATCGGCAGAACAGGCGGCCGCCGGAGCCGGCGCGGATCTCAAGCGGCCGGCGATGGAGCCAGGGCTGCTCGCCCGCAAGAAGCTCGGCGTACGGGCCTGCGGCGGCATCGTCGTCTTCTGCGCCCTGTTCGTGGTGCTCGGGCTCGCCGGACAGGTCTGGCCGGAGGCAATCAGCTTCGGGCTCCTCGGCGCTTTCGTCCTGTGGATCCTCCTACGACTCCGAAACCAGATCAGGGCGGCGGAGATGCCGGCGGAACGGACCGTGGAGCGCTAGACGCATCCGGTGCGCATCCCACTCCACGGTTGCGGCACTCACGCCTCCGACATCAGCGCCTACACGAACGCCACCTCGCGCCGCTGATCGCGTAGCCGCGCCCGACGCCTCGTCACCCCAGGCGGGCGCCCATGAACGCTAGGATCGCGACTCGATGACGAACTTCTGGCTCAGTCCCGCCGTACGGTGGGACGCCAACTGGTTCACCCGCGGCCTGTGCCTGATCGGGCTTCCGCTCGTGACAGTCGTCTTCGCCCTGGCCGCGCTCGCCGTCCACACCCAGGGCAGCGGCGACCCCAGCACCGGATACTTCGTTGCGAAGACCTCCGACGACGCCTGCACCGGAAGCCTGTCCTCCACCCCTGGAGGCGCGCCGACCGTCGAGGTGCACCTGAGCCGGTCGTCGCGCAGCATCTGCGGAAAGATCACCACCGGCCAGCGGATCTACTACGACCCGGTCACCCTGTACGAAAGTCCCGGTCCGTCGAACTACCTCGTCGGCACAGCCCTCCTCGGCCTTCTTGCCGCCGGTTCGGCGTACCTGACCGTCCTGGTGTGGGTGGCCTGGATACGCCGGCTCCGACGAGCCTGAGGAGCGTTCGCTCACCCCACGCGGTCGCCCGTGGCCGCTAGGATCGCGACTCGATGACGAACTTCTGGCTCAGTCCCGCCGTACGCTGGGACGCCAACTGGTTCACGCGCGGCCTGTGCCTGATCGGGCTTCCGCTCGTGACGGTCGTCTTCGCCCTGTCCGCACTCGCCGTGCACGCCCAGGGCCCCGGCAGCGTCAGTGTCGGCTACGCCGTCGCCAGCACGAACCAGTGCTCGGGGCAGGTGGCGGACAGCAGGGGCGGCTCCCCGACGGCAACCGTCCAGGGGCGTCGGCCCATGCACGGCACGTGCGGCTGGAAGGCCGGCGCCAAGGTCTACTACGACGCTGCGACCCTCAAGGAGGTGCCGGGGCCCTCGAACTATCTCGTCGGGACAGTCGTCCTGGGTCTCCTCGGCGCTGGGTCGGCGGCGCTCACGATCCTGGTCTGGGTCTCCTGGGTCACGGGGCGCAGGCGCCGGCCCGCATCTGCTGAACGCCCGAACGGGAGTAGGGGGTAGCCCACCGTGCTCTCGCTGCTAGGAGCAGGCTGCGTGGCGTTGTACCCCCTGGCGACCCACATGTACGACGCGTTCGGGATCACCATGCTGGTCATCGTCGGCCTGCTGTTCCTCCCCTTCTCCGTCGTGACGTCACGCGCCGAGCACCGGAGCGTCAGACGGTCGCCGTCGGGCTCACCGTCCGCGCCGGCCAAGCCGAGCTCGTCGATGGAGCCGGGCCTCCTCGCCCGCAAGCGTCTCGGGATCTGGTACTGCATCGCGGTCGTCATCCTCGCCGGAGTCAGCGGTCTGGGTGCAGCCTCCGACAACTCCCTCCCCGGGACGATCGCGTGCCTCTTCCTGGCGGTCGGCGGTCTCGCGGCAGCGCTGCGCCTGAGGCATCAGATCAGGGCGTCCGAGCGCTCACCGGCACACCAGCCATGAGCGACCTGGATGGGTATGCCTGATCGGCCTGCCGATCTTCGCCGTCATCCTGGGGCTCAAACGACCACACCGCGACGCGCGCCACCGACGACGGCGACGTGGTGGTGGGTCGACATCCTCCTCACCGAGGCCGGCACCGAGGCCGCGTCGGGCGTAGGTGAACACTGGCAGGAACACCATGAACACGCCCATGCGCACGCTGCGGGCCACTAGGAGTACGGCTTGAACACCCTCGTTCCCTGGACGTTGCAGGAGCGCACGTACGGCGGGCACTTCGGCAACGGAACTGCCCACTGGACCATCTGGACGACCGTCGTCTTCGTCGTCGTCATCCTCATCGGTGCTGCGATCTACTTCGCGACCAAGCTCGCGACGCCGGTACGCGGGAGTCAGCGCGACCGCGCCGCTCGGGGGAAGCACCTGGACGACGGCCCGGGCGACAGCGCCTGAGTGCACTGCACTCCACCCGTTTTCCGGGCCGTCGCCGGACGTCGGTCGATACCGTCGGCACGCCGCTCTCACTTACGTCACCGCGCGCCCTGACCTCATCCATCCGGCCGCTGCACACCCAATCCCAGGGCACACTAATCTCAGGGCACGATGACGACGACACCGCAAACGAGCCCCAGCCCACCCTGGTGGGGTGCGACCGCTTTCACCCGCTTCGTGTTCCTGATCGGTCTGCCGATCTTCGCCGTGATCCTGGGGCTCAGCGCGAACGCGGTCCACCAGCAGGGCCCGGGAGATCTGACCAGCGGCTACGTCGTCGGCGCGTCGCAGGGGTGCTCGGCCCACATCGCCACGACGCCTCACGGGCCGGCGACCCTCGTCGTACAGCTGAAGTCTGGGAAGTATGGCTGCGGCAAGGTCGCCGCCGGGCACCGGATCTACTACGACGCAGGTGCGCTCAAGGAGGTGCCTGGGCCGTCGAACTACGTCGTGGGCACCGCCCTGCTCGGTCTGCTCGCCCTCGCCGCGGCTGTCTGCAGCGTGCTGGTATGGATATCCTGGGTCGGCCTCCGCCGCCGGACCGTGGAGCGTTGAGCGCACCGGGTGCGCCTCTCACTCCATGGTTCGCGGCTCAGCGGAGACCGGCCCTCACGCCTCCGGCATCAGCGCCTGCACGAACGCCACCTCACCGCCGCTGATCGCGTAGCCGCGGCTCACGGATCATCGGCGATGCCGCCACAGGCAGCGAGCGCACCCTCCGCTTCCTCGGTGCGAAGGGGCAGATCCTGCCCGACACCACGTTCAAGTCCTACGACACGGTCGGCAAGTGCGTGGACGGCTGGGTTGTCTTCAACATCGTCAACATGCCTACCGACGGGATCTGGGTGACCTTCTCCCACAACGGCGGCCCCGAAGACACCAATTGGTGGATCCCGAAGAAGTGATTCCGTAAGGCAGCGCCGGTGACTTTCTATTAAAAGTCAGAATGCGAGTATCCGTCTATCTTAGAGAAGGGCGAAGACCCGCTAGGAGCCGCCATGCGTCGCACATTGATCTTAGGCGCTACGGTCATTCTTGCCTCCTCACTGACTCTCCTTTCCGGATGCCCCTGTGCGGGCTCACGGGCGGCTCAGAAGGCGGGCATCACGCGATCCAGGCACACAAGCAGACGGCGTTCCTCGCCAAAGTATGGGAATGGGAGTCGATGATCTCCATCAACCTCTGGGTCGTGCACCACCAAGCGACCACGGGAAAGGCCACGCCCCTCGGAACAATCGGGGCCGTCGTCATCGTTCTGCTGCTGGTCGGAGTCCCCTACTGGCGTGCGTTCCAGCGGAAGAAGGCAGCCGACAAACGCGAGCGACCGCCGGGCGGCTCAACCGACTGACACACCTCGTGGGCGCCAGCTTGCCGCACGTGCAGGAAGCTGGCTCCTGCGCTTACTCCGACATCAGCGCCTGCACGAACGCCACCTCGCCGCCGCTGATCGCGTAGCCGCCAGCGGGCAGGTTTCATGTCCGCCACCGGGCAGTTCCTGCTGTCCCTTGACACGAGGCTCATCTCGACGAGTGCCCGGCCCCCGGTCCGGTGAGCACCTTGAAGGCCGTCACGATCCACACGTCCGAGTCGTGTTCGACGGTGACCTCGTAGGAGCCCTGCTCCTGACGCGCGCGATTTTCGTTGGACCCCGGCGCGATCGGGCAGCGGATCTCGCCCGACCAGTCCATCTGGAAGCGCTGCTGCCCGGATGCGACCTCCGTGCCGCGCTGGTTCTTCGCGCCGGGCGCGAGCCGGACGACATCGCGATAGCAGCCCTGCTGCACCTCCGCGGCGGTCATGACATTGCGGCACGAGTAGCTGTCCAGGATCTGCGGCGAGACGCCGCCGACGAGTGGCGTGACGCCGAGCGCAGACACCGGTTTCCCGCAACTGCGCGCGGAGGCCGCGAAGTAGTCGGAGAACCCTGCTGCGGCCTCGTTGGGGGTTCGCCACCGCCACTGGTGCTCCTGCCGGGACCAGCCGCCGTGCGCGGTCGGCGTCGAGGCGTCCGCATTCGGGTCGTCGGATCCTCCGCAACCGGCGACACCGAGCAACGCGACCACGACAAGGAGCGAGCAGAGCCACGTACGCGGCCTCATGGGCATGCCAGTCTCCCGGATCGACGACTCAGCGATCGTAGACGCTAGGCCACGCACGCGACACGGTCGGGGCCGACCGGGATCCGCGTCGGCGAGGTCATCGCACCCCGCTCTCAGAGCCGCTGTCCGCGTGAAGCCGCTCTCAGAGCCCACAATCATTGGGCCGCCCACATGCCGCCCAGCGCAAAAGTCAGGGCGACATCGGCTTCCTGGCGGCTCATCCGTGCCGGATCCTTGTCCCATACATCAGCCAAGTCGATGCTCGCAGCGCTCGCCATCTCCATGGCCTTGAGCTTGAATGCCCCTTGGACATCGACGGACGAGTCGTTCCGGGCCAGAGCGGCTTGGACAGCGAGCCCGACAGTCTTGCGGCTCGCGCGCCGCGACAAGGCCGAGCAACGAAACCAGTGGTGGCCGGCGAGATTCGGACGTCCCGTATCGCCGTTGACCCAGACTGAGGCTTGTCTGCGCGTCCCGCTGGTGCAGGCGGCGAAGGGCGACATCAAGCGCGCCTTCACCCACTCGCTGGCACATCCCCAGACCCCACAGTCAAGCACCAGCATGCCCACGAGCGGCCAGATGACGACCGGCGCGCTCGGCCAGGTGAACAGCAGCCAAACCGTGAGGCCCGAAGCGATCAACGCCCCCCACTGGGACCGCTCCTCAAGCGGACGGATCGCAACCCGCCGCCGCCAGAACCAGACGCTGTACCAGTTCCAGAGGGCGTAGAAGGCCCACGAGTAGAGCGCCGCGGGCCACAGTGCCTGCGAGGTGACCGGCCACCAGATCGGCCAGACCAGCCACCACGCCACCTGACCGAGTCTCGTCCACCACTCGATCCGCTGGAGACGGTGCAACCGCCGCATGGCCAGCAGGATCCGCTCCCGCTCCCGGACCACCCACGCCGGTGCACCCTCGATGGCCCGGGACGTTGCGCTTTCGAAGGACCCGGCGTCACCGGCGCGCGGCATCGAGCGACGAAATCTGATCAGCGCCCAGATGAACCACAGCCAGCTGAGAGCCCACACGATCGTCGCCCACGACGCGGCCCCCACTCCACCGTCCGAGGAGACGGTGCCGACAACGTCGGTGACGGGGATGAACTCGTCGTGGCACGTGCCGTGGTCGTCGTTGGCGACGCTGGCCCTCTGTGAGGGTGACGAGCACAGGCGGTAAGAGGAGTCGCCCGAGGCGAACCGGTCGTCCCCCATGGCGAACAGCCGTCCGTCTGGCACGACCACCGACCAGTCACCACAGCTGCTGGGGGCTGAGGCGCCGATGTCCTGGTAGACAGGACCGGCACACACGCTGCTGCCGAGCTGCAGGTAGGGCTCATCAACCGCGTCGCCGTTGACGAGGATGCGGCCCTCCCCGTCGCAGCAGGCGACGGTGTCACCACCGGTGCCGATGACCCGCCTGATAAGGCGACCGGTGGGACCGACGTCACGAGGCCAACCATCGGGCGTGTTGAAGACCACGACGTCGCCTCGACGCCCCCGGTAGTCGTGCACGGCGGTGGCACTAACGACCGATCCTTTCGGATACGACGGCGCCATGCTGTCGTCGTCGACGGTGAAGCGGCTCTCGAAGCCACCCCGGTCCCATCCACACGCCACGACCAGCGCCAACAGCGCCGCCAGCAAGATCAGGACAGGTACCACTGACCATGGCTTCTGCAACCGGGCCGCCATCGTCGCACGCCCACTCGTGACCACGCTTCAAACCCCTTCTCGCGCCCACCGACATGCCATCGACGGCGCGGACATCTGCCTGCCTCCCCACGGGTCACGCAATGATCCGTAGCCAGCCGAGCACGACGCCGTGTGGCCCAGGTCGTGCTACCCGAGCAGAGAGCGCTCAAACGCCAAGGCGTGGCGCACCTCCCGCACAACCGCGGAAAGTGTCGACAACGACCAGGACCCCGCCTCGACGAGCAAGACGGGGTCCTGATGTGTGTACTGCATGTGTGCTGAGGGCCAGAAGACGTGCTCCGACCTGCGGGTTCTCTAGAGGTTGATCATGTGCCCCGCGATGCCGTGGATGGCCTCCTTGACGGCCTCGCCGAGGGTCGGGTGGGCGAAGACGTTGCGGCCCACCTCGTCCGCGGTGAGGTCCCACTTCTGGGCGAGGGTGAGCACGGGCAGCAGCTCGGTCACGTCGGGACCGATCAGGGCGGCACCGATGATCTCGTTGTGCTCCGCGTCGGCGATCACCTTGACGAAGCCGACCGCGTCGCCGAGACCCTGCGCCTTGCCGTTCGCGGAGAACGGGAAGGACGCCGTCTTGACGTCGTAGCCCTTGTCCTTGGCCTGCTGCTCGGAATAGCCGAACGAGGCGATCTGCGGCTGGCAGTAGGTCGCCCGCGGGACCATGTCGAAGTCGATCTCCATGGTCTCGGCGCCCGCGATCGTCTCGGCGGCCACGATGCCCATCGACTCGGCGACGTGCGCGAGCATGAACTTCCCGGTGCAGTCGCCGATGGCGTAGACGTTCTCGACGTTGGTGCGGCCGCGGCCGTCGATCGCGATCGCCTTGCGCTCGGTCAGCTCGACGCCGACGTTCTCCAGGCCGTAGCCCTCCACCCGCGGCGCGAAGCCGAACGCAGCCAGGAACTTCTCGGCCTCGAGCACCTGCTCCTCGCCGCCCGCGGCCGGGGCGACGGTGACTCGCACGCCGCTGCCGGTGTCCTCGGCGCCCTTGACGGCGGTCGAGAGGAGGACGTTGATGCCGAGCTTCTTGTAGTGGCGGAGCAGCTCCTTGGAGATGTCCGCGTCCTCGGTCGGAACCATCCGGTCGAGGAACTCGATGATGGTGACGTCGACGCCGAAGTTCTTCAGCACGTAGGCGAACTCGACGCCGATCGCGCCCGAGCCGCCGATGATGATCGACTTCGGCAGGTTCGCGTCGAGGATCTGCTCCTCGTAGGTGACGATGTTCTTGCCGTTCGGCACGACGCCCGGCACGCTGCGCACAGTGGCGCCGGTGGCGATGATCAGGTTGTCGAAGGAGTACGACGCGGTCGCACCGTCGTGGCCCTTCACGTCGATCGACTTCGGACCGGTGAGGGTGCCCCACCCGTCGATTTCGGTGATCTTGTTCTTCTTCATCAGGTAGTGGACGCCCTTGACGATGCCGGCGCTCACCTGACGGGAGCGCGCGTGCGTCGGGCCGAAGGACATCGTGGCGTCGCCCTCGATGCCGAACTTCGCCTTCTCGTGGGTCAGCACGTGGGCGAGCTCGGCGTTCTTGAGCAGAGCCTTGGAGGGGATGCAGCCGACGTTGAGGCACACACCGCCCCAGTACTTGTCTTCCACGACAGCCACGGACTTGCCGAGCTGCGCTGCGCGGATGGCGGCGACGTAGCCACCGGGGCCGGCGCCGAGGACGAGAACATCGAAGTGGGTCACAGGGCAAGGGTAATCCGATCGCCTCCCGGACCCGGAGTGGCCTCGGACACTGTCCAGTAACCTGACCCAGGTGACGCTCTACGCCGCCTACGGGACGAATCTCGATCCGGAGCTCATGGGACAGCGCTGCCCCCACTCGCCGCTGCGGACCACGGGCTGGCTGACCGGCTGGCGGCTGACCTTCGGTGGCGAGGAGCACGGCTGGGACGGGGCGCTGGCCACGATCGTGCAGGACCCCCTCGAGCAGGTCTTCGTCGGGTTGTACGACGTCCCGCGCGCCGACGAGAAGGCCCTTGACCAGTGGGAGATGGCCGACACCGGGCTGTATCGCCGGACCAAGATCCGGGTCAACACCCTCCACGACGACGTCGTCGCCTGGACCTACGTGCTCGATGCGTATGAAGGCGGGCTCCCATCCGCGCACTACCTCGGCGCGCTCGCGGACGCGGCCGAGGCGGCGGACGCACCTGCCGACTACGTCCACGCGCTGCGCACCCGGCCCTGTCGCTCCATCGGACTCTGAGCAGCACCGCGGCCGGCCCCACGCGACACATCCGCATGACGGGCGAGCTCACGCGGAGGCCGGCAACGAGTCGGCGGGCAACGGCATGATCGCCACGTCGGTCGCCAGGTGGATCACCTCCATCGGCACGCCGCGCTCGCGGCAGGCGTCGTAGAGCATCCCGGCGGCGCTGCGGTCGGCGGCGGTCGGGAACCCGGCACCCGGGCGGCAGAGCAACAACGCGAGCCGACCGCCCGGCAGGCACTCATCGAGGACACGGTCGAGGAAGTGCGCGACCTGCGCCGCGGCGTCCGGGTCGAGGCCATCGGGCATCTCGGTCACCTCGAGCAGTCTCGGCACAGGCCGGTCGTCGGCGCCGATGAGCATCAGCCAGAGCCGACGGCTGCTCCAGCCGAGGGGCTGGATGAGCCGGCGCCAGGCGGCCTCGACGTCGCTCTGGCTGTGCAGGACGGGGGTGAAGGGACCGGTGAAGGAGTTCTCGCTCATGCGGACCACGCTCCGCGTCACCGGAGCACGCCGCAAACGGCTCTCCACAGTCGCGTCGAACCGAGCCACCTGGGATCCACAGGGTCGGCGTACGCGTCGCTTGTCCACAGATCGGCCGGCCGTCCCCTTGACACGGCCGTGGTCTCGGACGGGCACGTGACGATCGGACTCCCGGCAGCGTTGGACTGGGTAGGGTCGGTCCGTGACCGAGACCTCGCCGTACGACCTCGCCAACGTCGCCGCCGCCAAGCTCGCCGAGCTGACCGGTGTCGAGCGGCACGACGTCGCCATGGTGCTCGGTTCGGGGTGGCTGCCCGCCGCCGACGCGCTCGGGGAGGCGACGGCCGAGATCGCGACCACCGACCTGCCCGGCTTCAACCCCAGCGCCGTCGCCGGCCACAGCGGCCGGATCCGCAGCATCCGTGCCGGCGACAAGCAGCTGCTCGTCTTCCTCAGCCGGACCCACTTCTACGAGGGCCACGGCGTGCCGGCGGTCGTCCACCCGGTGCGTACGGCGGCGGCCGCCGGGTGCCGCACCATGGTGCTGACCAACGGGTGCGGAGGCCTGGACCCGGCCTGGAGCCCGGGCACACCGGTGCTCATCAGCGACCACATCAACCTGACCGGCGCCTCGCCCCTGATCGGCGCCAACTTCATCGACCTCACCGACCTCTACAGCTCGCGCTTGCGGACGCTCGCGAAGCAGGTCGACCCCACGCTCGACGAGGGCGTCTACGTGCAGTTCCCCGGCCCCCACTACGAGACCCCCGCCGAGGTCCGGATGGCCGGCATCATCGGCGGCTCCCTCGTCGGCATGAGCACGGCTCTGGAGGCGATCGCCGCCCGGGAGGGCGGCATGGAGGTGCTCGGCATCAGCCTCGTCACCAACCTCGCCGCCGGCATCTCGCACGCGCCGCTCAACCACGAGGAGGTCCTCGAGGCCGGCCGCGCTGCCGCGGGTCGGATGGGCAGCCTCCTCGCGCAGCTCCTCCCCGCGATCTGACCGCGACCTGACCGCGAAGAAGGGCGAGCGGCCCCGACGTACGCCGACGGCATGGAGGCGCGGACGAGCGCCGAGGCCGCGGAGCGGACCGGGCTCACCACCGAGCCCACCGCCCGCTGGTGCTCACGCAGCTGGCCGAGGTCACGGCCCACCTGGAGGCGATCACCCTCAAGATCGACGCCTACGAGGAGCGGGTCGCCGCGACCGAGCTGTCGGCCTGACCACGGGCGAGCCGTCGCACCAATCCGGCCCGGCAGCCGGCCATCATCCGGGCGTGGTTCCACGTGAGCACAGGGCGTGCGAACGGCGACACCAGCGCCACCACGCCGCGTGCCGTCACCTCCTGCTCGAAGACCATCCGGCTCCCGCCCTCGTCGCCAGGCCCCTCCCCCGCATCCGGGGTGATCGTCCACCGGGCGAAGCCGTCGAGGCCACCCGTTAGCGACACCTCGATCGTCGGCAGCTCGCGCGAGACGGCGTGGAGCACGAGGTCGAGCGTGTAGGGCAGCCACGAGCGGCAGCACACGAGCGCGTCGTCCGGCCCCAGCGACGCCACCGCCCGGACCTGCGGCCACCACTCGGGGAAGTGCTCCAGGTCGACGAGGACGTCGCGGACCCTCTCCGGCGGTGCCGGCACGCACCAGTCCTCACCGAAGACGTAGCGCGCACTCATCCGCCCATCATGGCGCGCTACGGTGCTGGCGTGACTTCGGCACCCCACACCGACGCCGACCTGCTCGCCCGGGCGCACGCCTGGCTCGCGGAGGACCCCGACGAGGAGACGCGGAACGAGCTCCGGGCGCTCCTCGACGCCGGCGACACGCCCGAGCTGAGGGACCGGTTCTCCGGGACGCTCCAGTTCGGCACCGCCGGGCTGCGCGGCGCGCTCGGCGCCGGGCCCCACCGGATGAACCGGGTGGTCGTGCTCCGCGCGGCAGCCGGACTCGCGGCGTACCTCCGCGATCAGGGCCCGTACGACGGCGGCCGCGGCCGCGTCGTCATCGGATACGACGCCCGGCACAACTCCGACGTGTTCGCGCGTGACACGGCCGAGGTGATGACGGGGGCGGGCTTCGAGGCCCTCGTGATGCCGCGCCCGCTGCCCACGCCGGTCCTGGCGTTCGCGATCCGCGACCTCGGCGCCTGTGCGGGCGTCATGGTGACCGCGAGCCACAACCCGCCGCAGGACAACGGCTACAAGGTCTACCTGGGCGACGGGTCGCAGATCGTGCCACCGGCCGACGCCGAGATCGCAGCCCGGATCGCGGCCGTCGGCCCGCTCGCGACGATCCCGCGCGGCGACGCCGGGACCGTGCTCGGCAACGACCTCGTCGACCGCTACCTCGACACGGTGGTCGGGCTCCTCGGAGAGGGACCGCGTGCCCTCTCGACGGTCTACACGCCGCTCCACGGCGTCGGCGCCGACCTGGTCGTCCAAGCCATGCAGTTCGCGGGCTTCCCCGACCCGGTCGTCGAGCGCGCCCAGGCGCGGCCCGACCCGGAGTTCCCGACCGTCGCGTTCCCCAACCCGGAGGAGCCGGGCGCGATGGACCTGGCGATCGCGCTCGCGACCAAGAGGGCGCCCAAGCGCCCGGTCGACCTCGTCCTCGCGAACGACCCCGACGCGGACCGGTGCGCGGCCGCAGTCCCCACCCCCGCGGGCTGGCGGATGCTCCGCGGCGACGAGGTCGGCGCGCTCCTCGCCCACCACCTGCTGAGCCATGGCCAGAAGGGCACGTACGCCGCCTCGATCGTCTCCTCCAGCCTGCTCGCCAAGCAGGCCGCCGCCGCCGGGATGCCGTACGCCGAGACCCTGACCGGCTTCAAGTGGATCAGCCGGGTCGAGGGGCTGGCCTTCGGCTATGAGGAGGCGTTGGGCTATTGCGTCGACCCCGCGCACGTGCGCGACAAGGACGGCATCTCCGCGCTCCTGATCCTCTGCGAGCTCGCCGCGGAGCGGAAGGCGGCGGGCTCGTCGCTCACCGACCTGCTCGACGAGATCGCCGTCGCGCACGGGCTCCACGCCACCGACCAGGTCTCGGTCCGCGTCGACGACCTCGCCCTGATCGACGCCGCCATGCAGCGGCTGCGCGCCGCTCCCCCGTCGCAGCTCGGCGGCACGGCGGTCACCCAGGTCGACGACCTCGCCCGGGGCGACGGCGGTCTGCCGCCCACCGAAGGGCTGCGCTACCTGCTCGCCGGACCACCGACGGACCCCGCCACCAGCGCCCGCGTCATCGTGCGTCCGAGCGGCACGGAGCCGAAGCTCAAGTGCTACCTCGAGGTGGTCGTCCCGGTCGAGGGCGGCACCGCCGGCGTCCCGGCGGCCCGCACCGTCGCCACCGAACGGCTCGGCGCGCTCGGCGCCGACGTCCGCGCCGCGCTCGGGCTCTGAGCTCGCGGCCCGACGCGTCGCCGGTCCACGCAGCATCGCGCTCGCCGGACGACCTCAGCTCGCGATCGTGACCACCAACGCCACCACGAGGACACCGGTCGCGGCGAGCCACGGCCAGGCCCAGGTCCGTCGTACGTCGTCGGCGAGCGCACGCTGCTGGTCGGATCGTGCCGGGATCCCGGCGAGGTCCCGGGCCTCGGCGGCGTGGTGGAGCACGCGGTCCTCGACGAAGTCGGCGTAGTTGCGCACAGGGTCGCGGTCGCCGCGGCGGAGCGCCCCGCGCATCGACCGGCTGACGGCGGCGGAGACGTAGCGCCGCCCGCCGGCGGTCGCCTGGAAGGTCCGGCGCACGGTCACCGTCTCGACGGCCGCGACGGGGAGACGCTGGGTGGAGTACATGTGGTGGAGGACGAGGTCACCACCCTGGACGCCGACCCTCGGCCGGAGGACGGCGACGTAGGCCAGCAACGCGAAGAGCAGCGCCGCCGCGACCACCGCAAGGTCACCGCCGCCGACCAGGTCGAGCACGATGATCAGCGCGGCCACGACGAAGGCGAGGATCCCCCAGACCCAGCTGCCGGTCCCGCGAAACCACTCCGTCGGCTGCTCCGCCACCTGTGCTCCTCGGCCTCCCGGGCGGCTCCCGCCCGTCGTCGGCGGCCCAGCCTATGCCGACGCGCCAGGAGGGTGAATATCCTGGCCGGGTGCCCACTCCTGCCGAGATCGCGAAGCTGATCGACCACACCCTCCTCAAGCCGGAGGCCACCCGTGCCGACGTCGATGCGCTGATCGCCGAGGCGGTCGAGCTCGGCACCTACTCCGTGTGCGTCTCGCCGTCCATGCTCCCGGTCACCGTGCCGGACACGCTGAAGGTCGCGGCCGTCTGCGGCTTCCCCAGCGGCACGCACACGTCGTCGGTCAAGGCGGCCGAGGCCGCCGAGTCGGTCCGCCGCGGTGCCGACGAGATCGACATGGTCATCGACATCGGCGCCGCCAAGGAACACCGGTACGACGACGTGCGTGCCGACGTCGCCGCCGTCCGCGACGCCGTACCGACCCCCACCGTCCTCAAGGTGATCATCGAGTCCGCCGTCCTGACCGACGAGGAGATCGTCGGCATCTGCCGGGCCGCGGTCGAGGCGGGGGCCGACTTCGTGAAGACCTCCACCGGCTTCCACCCGGCGGGCGGCGCCACCGAGCACGCCGTCCACCTCATGCGGGAGACCGTCGGACCCGACCTCGGCGTCAAGGCGTCGGGCGGCGTCCGCACGCTCGCCCAGGCCGAGGCGATGATCGCCGCGGGCGCCACCCGGCTCGGTGTCTCGGGCTCGCGGGCGCTGCTCACCGGCGCCCAGCCGGGCGGCGGCTACTGACCGCGTGCGTGCCCAGGTCATCGTCCTCGCCGGTCCCTCGGGCGCCGGGAAGTCGCGGCTCGCGGAGCGCCTCGGCCTGCCGGTCCTCCGCCTCGACGACTTCTACAAGGACGGCGGCGACCGCACCCTCCCGCTGATCCAGCACGGCCCGAACGCCGGCATCGTCGACTGGGACCACCCCGACTCCTGGCTGCGCGACGATGCCCTCAAGGCGCTCACCGACCTCTGCGAGACGGGGGCCGCGGACGTGCCCGTCTACGACATCGCCCACAACGGCCGCACCCGCTGGCAGCGCCTCGACCTCGGCCGACACCGGCTCTTCGTCGCCGAGGGCATCTTCGCGCAGGACATCGTCGGCGCCTGCCGCGACGCGGGACAGCTGGCGGCGGCGTACTGCGTGACGCAGCAGCCGGTCGTCACCTTCTGGCGCCGGCTCACCCGCGACCTGCGCGAGCGCCGCAAGCCGCCGCTGGTGCTGCTGCGGCGTGGGCTCGCGCTCATGCGGCAACAGCCCCTCGTCGTGACCGACGCGCTCGCCAAGGGCTGCATCCTGGCCAGCCCGCACGAGGCGTACGCCGCCGTCCACCGTCTCCTCGCCGCACTCTCCCCCGTGTCGCTGCCGTGGGGGCCGGCCCTGCGCCAGCCCGACGAGGTCTCGTGCGGCGCCACGGCGGCCGTGGTGGCACGGATGCTGCGCGATCCCGAATACGCCGCCGAGGCCTTGCCGCGCTTCGGCGAGGAGGTGCTCCGGACCCACCGCGGCTTCGCCCGGCCGGTGTCGGCTGGGGGCCGGCTCCAGCGACCGTGGCCGCGGCGGCTCGGCACGGCGTACTGGTCGCTCTGCGCGTGGCTGCGCGACGTCGAGGGCGTCGGCTACGTCCTGCGGGACGCCTGGTTCCGGCCGGCGCGGGCCTTCGCGCGTCTCCACCGCGCGGCCGCCTCCGGCCGGCTCGCGGTGCTGTATGTCGGCACCACCCTGCTCGCCCGGCACGTCACCCTGGTCGTCGGCGTGCGCGGCGACGACCTCGAGGTCTTCAACCCCGCGACCGGCCGGCTCCACCTGGTCACGCGGGCCGACTTCACCGCGCGGCGCCTCGCGCCCTCGCTCGGCGTCTGGCCACGGCCCTGGACCGTCGTGGTGCCGCGCTGAGCGCGGCGACATTTCCCCTGCCAGCCGGGGAAATGCGACGTTGTCGGGGAACGGTCACCCTGACAACCGGCCAGTTCCCCGGCCAGCCGGGGATTCCGGCCCGCTCCCCGCTCCCCGCTCACACCACGGCGGCGTACGCCTCCTTGATCCGGTGGATGAGCGCGACCCGCTCGTCGTAGGGGTAGAACGCGGACTTCATCGCGTTGACCGTCAGCCACTCCAGGTCGCGCAGGCCCCAGCCGAAGGCGTCGACGAGCGACCACATCTCCGCCGTCATCGACGTCCGTGACATCAGCCGGTTGTCGGTGTTGACGGTGACCCGGAAGCCCAGGTCGCGCAGCAGCCCGATCGGGTGCTCGACGATGGACGGCGCGGCCCCGGTCTGGACGTTGGACGCAGGGCAGAGCTCGAGCGGGATCCGGCGGTCGCGGACGTACGCCGCCAGCCGGCCCAACCGCGGCGGCGCGCCCGCCGGGACCCAGATGTCGTCGACGAGCCGGACCCCGTGGCCCAGCCGGTCGGCGCCGCACGGATGCACGGCCTCCCAGATCGAGGGCAGCCCGAACCCCTCCCCGGCGTGGATCGTGAACCGCATGTTCTCGGCGGCGAGGTATTCGAAGGCCGCCAGGAACCGCGTGGGCGGATAGCCCTTCTCCGGTCCGGCGATGTCGAAGCCGGCCACGCCGCGGTCGCGCCACGCCACCGCCAGCTCGGCGATCTCCTGCGCCCGCGCCTGCTGCCGCATGGCGGTCAGCAGCTGGCGCACGACGACCGGCCGACCGACCTCCGCGGCCGCGGCCATCCCCTCCTCGAACCCGCGTTGTACGGCGGTCACGACCGCCTCCAGGTCGAGCCCCTGCTCCAGGCAGAGCTCCGGCGCGTAGCGGACCTCGGCGTACACCACACCGTCGGCGGCGAGGTCCTCGACGCACTCGCGCGCCACCCGGGTGAGGTGGTCGGCCTCCTGCATCACCGCGAGGGTGTGGACGAACGTCTCCAGGTAGCGCTCCAGCGACCCGGAGTCGGCGCTCGTCACGAACCACTCCTCCAGCGCCGCCGGATCCGATGCGGGGAGCTCGTGCCCGATCTTCGCCGCCAGCTCGAGGATCGTCGCCGGCCTCAGCCCACCGTCGAGATGGTCGTGCAGCAGGACCTTGGGGACGGCGTGGACCTGCTCGCGGGTGGGGGCCTCGACGGCGGTAGGTTCCATGCCTGACATCCAAGCATCCGCGAGCGAAGGAGCCCGGTTCCATGCGCGTGTTCAACAGCTTCGACGAGGTCGCCGCCGCTGCCGGCGAGGAGATCGGCACGACGGACTGGATCACGATCGAGCAGGATCGGGTCGACGCCTTCGCCGACGCCACCGGCGACCACCAGTGGATCCACGTCGACGTCGAGCGCGCCGCCGACGGCCCCTTCGGCGGGACGATCGCCCACGGCTACCTCACGCTCTCGCTCGTCCCGTGGCTCGGCAGCCAGGTCTTCAGCCTCGAGACCCCGGGGGCGCGGCTCAACTACGGCGTCAACAAGGTCCGCTTCCCCAACCCGCTCCGGGTCGGCAAGCGCATCCGTGGCCACGTCGCGTTCGGTGACGTCACCGACCTGCCCGCGGGCAAGCAGCTGATCATCACCTACACCGTCGAGATCGAGGGCGAGGCGAAGCCTGCCTGCGTCGCCGAGACCGTCGTCCTGCTGCTGCAGCAGTAGCCACCGGGGCTCGCCTGCGTCGACTCGGCGTACATGTACGCCGACGCGGCTGACCATGTACGCCGACTCGGCGGTCAGGAGATCCGGTCGAGGATCAGGGGCGTCGCCGCGAACCCGGCGCTCCCGGGAGCGGTGGGCGTGACGTCGTAGCCGTCCTCGAGCGCGGCGAGCGCCCGCTCGAACCGCTCGGGGGTGTCGGTGTGGAGGGTGAGGAGCCGGTCGCCGGCCGCCACCGGGTCGCCGGGGCGTTTGTGCCACTCGACGCCGGCGCCCGCCTGGACCGGGTCCTCCTTGCGCTCCCGGCCCGCGCCGAGCCGCCACGCCGCGAGGCCGACGGCCATGGCGTCGAGCCGGGTGAGTACGCCGCCGGCCGAGGCCGTGACGACGTGCTGCTCGGCGGCCACCGAGAGCGGCGCGCCGGGGTCGCCCCCCTGCGCCGCGACCATCCGGCGCCATACGTCCATGGCGGAGCCGTCGGCGAGCCGGTCGGCGGGGTCGACGTCGTCGACCCCGGCGCCTGCCAGCATCTCCCGCGCGAGCGCGAGGGTCAGCTCCACGACGTCGGCCGGCCCGCCGCCGGCGAGCACCTCGACCGACTCGGCCACCTCCAGCGCGTTGCCGGCGGTGCGCCCCAGCGGCGTCGACATGTCGGTGAGCAGCGCGACGGTGCGGACGCCGGCGTCGGCGCCCAGGTCGACCATCGTGCGGGCCAGCTCCTGCGCCTGCGGCAGTGACTTCATGAAGGCGCCCGTGCCGACCTTGACGTCGAGCACGAGCGCTCCCGTGCCCTCCGCGATCTTCTTGGACATGATCGAGGAGGCGATCAGCGGGATCGACTCCACCGTGCCGGTGACGTCGCGCAGCGCATAGAGCTTCCGGTCGGCCGGCGCCAGGCCCGAGCCGGCCGCGCATATCACGGCTCCCACCTCCTCGAGTTGGGCGAGCATCTCCTCGTTGGTCAGCGCCGCTCGCCAACCCGGGATCGCCTCGAGCTTGTCGAGGGTGCCGCCGGTGTGGCCGAGGCCGCGTCCGGAGAGCTGGGGCACGGCGACCCCGCACGCCGCCACGAGCGGAGCGAGCGGCAGGGTGATCTTGTCGCCGACGCCACCCGTGGAGTGCTTGTCGGCAGTCGGGCGGGAGAGGCCGGAGAAGTCGAGCCGCTCCCCCGTGGCGATCATGGCGGCGGTCCAACGGGCGATCTCGCGCCGTGACATGCCGTTGAGCAGGATCGCCATGTTGAGCGCCGCCATCTGCTCCTCGGCGACCACGCCGTCGGTGTAGGCGCGGATCACCCAGTCGATCTGGCTGTCGGTGAGCTCCCCGTGGTCGCGCTTGGCGCTGATCACCTCGATGGCGTCGTGCATGGGGGTCCTTTCGCAGGTGGGTCAGGCGAGGTCGTGGGCGCCGAAGGCGTCGGGGAGGACCTCGGTCATCCGCTTCACGCCCGTCGCGGTCCAGAGCTCGCAGGCAGGGCCGCCGTTCTCCCACAGCAGCTGTCGGCAGCGGCCGCAGGGCATGAGGAGCTCGCCCTCGCCGTTGACGCAGACCACGTGGGTGAGACGCCCGCCGCCGGTGAGGTGCAGCTGGGACACCATGCCGCATTCGGCGCAGAGGCCGACGCCGTACGACGCGTTCTCGACGTTGCACCCGGTGACGACGCGTCCGTCGTCCACCCGGCCGGCGACACCGACCGCGAATCCGGAGTACGGCGCGTAGGCGTGCCTCATCGCCTCGACCGCGGCCGCGCGCAGCTCCGCCCAGGGGCCTGCGCCGGGGCCTGCGGGATCGGCGCCGGGACTCGGATCGGTGCGGGGGTCACTGCTTGACATAGGGCTCACCATCGGCGCCGGGCGCGCGCACCTTCCCGACCAGGCCGGCGACCGCGACGATCGTCGCGACGTAGGGCAGCATCGCGAGCAGGTCCGTCGGGGCGCTCGGGAGCAGGATCGAGAGGCGCGTGTTGAGCGCGGAGGCGAAGCCGAAGAGCAGGGCCGCCGCGGTCGCGCCCCGCGGGCTCCACCGGCCGAAGATCACCGCGGCGAGCGCGATGAAGCCGTTGCCGGAGGTGATGTTCTTGGAGAACGCCCCGACCGACCCGATGGTGAAGTAGGCGCCGCCCAGCCCGGCGATCGCGCTCCCGACGAGCACGTTGCGATAGCGCAGCGCCAGCACCCTGATCCCGACCGTGTCGGCCGCGCGCGGGTGCTCGCCGACCGCACGGGTGCGCAGCCCCCAACGGGTGCGGAACAGGATGACGTCGACCGCGATGATCACGACGTAGGTGAGGTAGACGACGGCGTTGGCCGAGAAGAGCAGCGGCCCGAGGAACGGGATGTGGCTCAGACCCGGGACGTCCCACTCCCGCAGCAGGTCGGGCTGGTTGTAGCGGGTCGCGTCGTTCGCCATGAAGGCGTCGAAGAAGAACCCCGTGAGACCGGCGGCCAGGACGTTGAGGACGACGCCCAGGACGACCTGGTTGACCATGAACTTGATGGCGAAGAGGGCGAGCAGCAGGCCCATGACGGCGCCGGCCGCGACCCCGCCCACCAGACCGAACCAGCTGCCGGCGAGGGTCCCGACGAACGCCGCCGCCCAGGCGCCGGCGAGCATCTGTCCCTCGATGGCGACGTTGATGACACCGGACCGCTCGCACATGACGCCCGCCATCGCGCCGAGCACCAGCGGGACGGAGAGCCCGATCGCGTTCTGCAGCAGCCCCTGGACGTCGACCGTGGCCTTGATGCCGTGCAGCGACACCCAGGCGAGGAAGGCGACCAGGAAGAGCAGGGCGACCACGCCGGCGACGTACGGTGTCGCCCTGCGCCCGAACCCCTGCCAGGCCTGGTAGCCCGCGAGCGCCAGGATCACCGCGCCGAGCGTGAGGACGACGACCTTCCCGCTGAGTGCGAGGACGTGCGCGTCGCTGCCGGAGCCGATGCCGAGACGGGCCTGGCCGGCGCCGACCGTGAGGCCGAGCGCCAGCAGGGCGATCAGGCCGACAGCGCCGTAGACCGCGGCCCGGACCAGCCGGGTCGGCCCGCTGTGAGAGGTGTCGAGGACGCCGTGTACGACGACGTCCGGCTCGCCCTGGTCGGGCGCCTCGATGATCGTCATCCGTTCCACCCCTTCGCCAGCTCCGCGCCGGTGGAGGCGCCGCGTGCCTTGATCCGGAAGATCGCGCGGATCGCCGCCGGGGCGGCGATGAAGAGCACGATCAGGCCCTGCACGACCTGGACGAGGTCGATCGGGGTGTACTGCTGCATGTTGGCCGAGCCCGCGTGCAGCGCGCCGAAGAGCAGCCCGGCGACGACCGTGCCGACCGGGTTGGCGCGGCCCAGCAGCGCGACGGTGATCGCGTCGAACCCGACACCCGCGTCGACGTCGTTGGTGAGCGCGTCGTTGGTGCCGAGGATCTGGCTCACCCCGGCCAGTCCGAAGAACGCGCCGGAGAGCAGCATGACCGCGAGATAGCTGCGTTCGACGTTCATGCCGGCAGTCTTCGCGGCCAGCGGGTTGGCGCCGACCGCACGGAGCCGGAAGCCGAGTCGGGAGTACTTCATCAGCCACCAGAAGAAGACCGCCGCCAGCACCGACAAGACGATGCCGAGGTGGACCCGTAGGCCCGAGCCGAGGAGCAGCGGCAGCTGCGCGTTGTGGTCGACCGGGAAGGAGATCGCCTGACCGCTCGCGCTGTTCTGGAAGCCCTTGACCTTGAGCAGGTAGTTGAGCAGGTTGAGCGCGACGTAGTTGAGCATGATCGTCGTGATGACCTCGTGGGCGCCGGTCCGGGCCTTGAGCCAGCCGGTGATGCCGCCCCAGAGGGCGCCGCCGAGGATGCCGGCGACGATCGCCACCACGAGGTGGAGCACCACCGGCAGGTGCCAGTGGAAGCCGACGTACCCGGCGCAGATCGCGGCCGCGAGGATCTGGCCCTGGCCACCGATGTTGAACAGGCCGGCCCGGAAGGCGAGCCCCACGCCGAGACCGCCCGCGATCAGCGGCGTGGCGTAGGTCAGCGTCTCCGAGATCGGCCCGAGGGTGCCGGCGGTGCCGTTCCCGGCGGTGCGGGGATTGAAGATCGCCCCCTCGAACAGCGCACGGTAGGTGTTGCCGATCGCCTGGCCGGCGTAGGTGAAGGTGTCCTGGGGATACTGGAAGAAGTAGCCCGCCGCGCTGCGGGTCCGGTCGTCGGCGATCGCGATGAGGATCGCGGAGATGACGAGCGCCGTGATGAAGGCGAGGACCGTGATGAGCAGGCTGTCCCAGGTCTGCCGGCTGGTCCGCAGCCTCATGACGCCGCCTCCGTCCCCGGCAGCGTGCCGGCCATGAGCATGCCGATCTCCTCCGCGCTCGTGCCGGCGGGGACCTCGCCGATGATCTTGCCGCGGTACATCACCCCGATGCGGTCCGCGAGGCCCATGACCTCGTCGAGCTCGCTGGAGACCAGCACGACGGCGGCGCCGTTGTCGCGCTCCTGCACGATCCGCGCATGGACGAACTCCATCGAGCCGACGTCCAGCCCGCGGGTCGGCTGGGCGACGATGAAGAGCTTGAGCGGCCGGGACAGTTCGCGGGCCAGGACCACCTTCTGCTGGTTGCCGCCGGAGAGGGTCGACGCGGCGTGGTCGACGGAGGACGTGCGTACGTCGAACTCCTCGACCCGCTGCTCCGCGTTCGTGCGGATCACGCCCAGGTCGAGGTTGAGCCGTCCGGCGTACGGCGGCTGGTCGTAGAGGTCCAGGACGAGGTTCTCCGCCACGGTGAAGCTGCTGACGAGCCCGTCCTCGAGCCGGTCCTCCGGGACGTAGCCGACGCCCATCCCGAGGATGTCGTCGGTCGTCGCCCTAGTGACGTCGGTGCCCTCGATCGTGACGGTGCCGGACTGCACCGGCTGCAGCCCGACCAGCGCCTCGGTGAGCTCCGTCTGCCCGTTGCCCTGGACCCCGGCGAGCGCGTAGATCTCGCCGGCGCGCACCGCGAAGCTGACCTGGTCGACGACGACGGTGCCGACCTCGTCGACCACCCGCACGTCCTCGGCGGCGAGCACCTCGTCGCCGGGATCGGCGGGGTCCTTGGCGATGTTGAGCTGCACCGGGCGGCCGACCATGAGGGAGGCCAGCTCGTTGGTGGAGGCGTCGGGGGTCGCCGTACCCACGACCCGGCCGCGCCGGATCACGGTGATCTTGTCGGCGACCGCCCGCACCTCGCGGAGCTTGTGGGTGATGAAGACGATGGCCGTCCCCGCCTCCTTCAGCGCCCGCATGATCTCCATCAGGTCGTCGGTCTCCTGCGGAGTGAGCACGGCGCTGGGCTCGTCCAGGATGAGCACCCGCGCGTCCCGCACGAGCGCCTTGAGGATCTCGACGCGCTGCTGGACGCCGACCGGGAGGTCCTGGACGAGCGCGTCGACCGGGACGTGGAGGCCGTATCGCTGGGAGACCTCCTCCACCGCGGCTCTCGCCCGGCGCCGGTCGAGGAAGCCGAGGAGGCCGCCACGGACGCGCTCGTGGCCGAGCTCGATGTTCTCCGCGACGGTGAAGACCGGGATGAGCATGAAGTGCTGGTGCACCATGCCGATGCCAGCGGCCATCGCGTCGCCGGGGCCGGCGAACGTCACCGGCTCACCGTCGAGCAGGATCTCGCCCTCGTCGGGCTGGTAGAGCCCGTAGAGCACGTTCATGAGCGTGCTCTTGCCGGCGCCGTTCTCCCCGAGAAGTGCGTGGATCTCACCCGGCTCGACGACGAGATCGATGTGGTCGTTGGCGGTCAGCGAGCCGAAGCGCTTGGTGATACCTCGCAGCTCGAGCCTCACGGCACCTCCCTGGGTGTGTCGTTGCTCAGACTAGTGATCGCACACGCGCGGGGAAGCCCCTCGGGCTTCCCCGCGCGTGTCCGGCTCAGCGGGTCACTTCGGCTGGCTGGGCGAGGTGATCTTGATCTTCCCGGACTCGATGTCGGAGGTGATCTGCGTCAGCGCCGACTTCACGTCCGCCGGCACCTTGCTGTCCCAGTCGTGGAAGGGGGCGAGGCCGGTGCCGTCGTTCTGCAGCGTGCCGACGTAGTTGCCCGAGGGGAAGGTGCCGGCCGAGACCTGCTTGAGGTAGTCCTGCACCGAGGCGGTGAGCCCCTTGGTGACCGAGGAGATGAAGTACTTGCAGTATTGAGCGGCGCTCACGCAACCGTCCGTGTCGACCCAGATCAGGTTGAGCTTGCCGCCCGAGGACGCGGCGGCGGCGCCGGCGCCCAGGCCGGACGAGCCGGCCACCGGGAAGACGATGTCGGCGCCCTGCTGAGCCATCGCGAGGGTGATCTGCTTGCCCTTGTTCTGGTCGGTGAACGAGCCGGCGAAGGTGCCGCCCTTCGGCTTGTTCTCGTCCCAACCGAGCACCTTGACCGACTTGTTGTTCTGCTTGTTGAAGTACTGGACGCCCTCCCAGAAGCCGTCCATGTAGATCGTCACCGGACCGATGTTGAGGCCGCCCCAGGTGCCGACGACGCCGGTCTTGGTCATCGCCGCGGCGAGGTAGCCGCCGAGGAAGCCACCCTGGGCGGTGTTGTACTGGATGCCGTAGACGTTGTCGCCCGTCGAGGGGTTGTCGATCTCCGCGTAGTGGACCTTCGGGTTGGCCTTCGCGATCTTCTCGACGTTCGCCGCCATCAGACCGCCGACCGCCAGGACCGTGTCGCAGCCCGCGTTGGTCTCCTGGGTGAGGTTCGGCGTGTAGTCGTTGGACGAGTTCGACGCGACGTAGGAGATGTCGAGGTTCGGGTTGTCCTTCTTGGCGGCCTGCATGCCCGCCCACGACGACTGGTTGAACGACTTGTCGTCCACACCGCCGGTGTCGAGCACCATGCAGGCCTTGACCGAGGCGCCGCCGCCCGAAGCGGATCCGCCGCCGCTCGGGCTCGTCGCATTGTCAGGCCTGCCACAACCGGCGGCGACCAGGGCGACGACGCCCATCGCCGCAGCGAACTTTGCCACGTGACGCACAGAGACCTCCTGGAGGATGACGGCGCTCCCCGGCGCCGCGACGCACGCCACCCTAGGGCCTCAACCGTGCTTCCAGACGGTGTCGCGGCGGCAAATTTGCGCAGTTGTTACGAATCCGGGAGAAGTGCTGCGGCCGCGGCGCCCGCGAGCACGTTCGCCCCGACCGCCAGGGCACGCTCATCGATCCGCAGGTCGCCCTGGTGGAGGTCGTACGTCGGCCCGCCCGGCGTCCGCACGCCCAACCGCATCATGGCGCCCGGGACCTGCTCGAGATACCAGCCGAAGTCCTCGCCGCCGAGGCTCTGACCCGCGACGGCGTGGCCGCGCTCGCCGAGAGCCTCGCGGACCACCTCGGTGAGGATCCGGTGGGACGCCTCGTCGTTCACCACCGGCGGGACCCCGCGCTGGTAGTCGACCGCCGCCAGCAGCCCGTACGGCGAGACCAGCTCACTGACGACCTCGCGCACCACGGTCTCGCAGTCGTTCCACGCGGCGCTGTCGAGGATGCGGACGGTCCCGGCGATCACGCCGGTCCGGGGGATGACGTTGGGCGCCTGGCCGGCGCTGACCGCTCCCCAGACGAGGCTGACGCCGGAGCGCGGGTCCATCCGACGGGACAGCACCGCCGGCAGCTCGGTGGCGACCTTGGCGAGCGCGAAGACGAGGTCCCCGGTGAGGTGGGGTCGGGAGGTGTGACCACCATTGCCCGTGAGCCGGATCTGGATGCGGTCGGCAGCGCTGGTCAGCGGTCCGGCGCGCAGACCGACCCGACCCACGTCGACACCGGGGTCGCAGTGGAGGGCGAAGATGCGCTCCACCTCGTCGAGCGCGGCGAGGCTCATCAGGTGGAGCGCACCGCCCGGCATGACCTCCTCGGCGGGCTGGAAGAGCAGCCGAACACGACCGGGCAGCGCCTCCTCACGATGGACGTCGGCGAGCGCCAGCGCGGCGCCGAGCAGCGCCGTCGTGTGGACGTCGTGACCGCAGGCGTGGGCGACGCCCGGCACGGTGCTCCGCCACGGGTCGGGCACCTCGTCCTCCACCGGGAGCGCATCCATGTCGGCGCGCAGCGCTACGCGGCGCCCGGTCTCCCCCAGGTCGGCGATCAACCCGGTCGACGGCAGCCGCGTGACGCGCCAGCCCGCCTTCTCCAGGCGCTCCGCGACCAGCTCGGTGGCGCGGTGCTCCGCCCACGACAGCTCGGGGTGGGCGTGCAGGTCGCGGCGCAGGTCGACCAGCTCGGGCTCGTGGCGGGCGACGGAGGCGGCGATGAGCCCGGTGAGCGCAGGGAGCCCCGCAGACTCGGGGAACGTAGGGTCCGGCATGACCCGCCCAGACTAGCCGTCGCGTTCCCGCGTCCGCCGGATCACCCGTCGTAGGCCGCGAGGATCCGGTCCGCGGCGACGGTGGCGGGCAGCTCGCCGGCGAGCACCTCGGCACGGATCCGGTCGCGGATCGCCCTGACCCCGGCCGACTGCCGGAGCCGTTGGTCGAGCTCGTCGCGGACCAGCGCCCAGGTGAAGTCGAGCTGCTGCTCGGCCCGCTTGCGGCGCAGGCCGTCCTCACCGAGGTGGTCGCGATGGGCCAGCACGTGGTCCCAGACCCCGTCGACGCCGTCGTCCGTCAGCGCGGAGCAGGTGACGACCGGGGGCGCCCACTCGGTCTTGCCGCGGACCAGCCGCAGCGCGCCGGCCAGGTCGCGGGCCGCCACCCGCGCCTCCTGCTGGCGCTCCGGATCGTCCGGGTCCGCCTTGTTGACCGCGATGACGTCGGCGATCTCGAGGATCCCCTTCTTGATGCCCTGCAGCTGGTCGCCGGTGCGGGCGAGGGTGAGGAACAAGAAGGTGTCGACCATGCCGGCCACGGTCACCTCGGACTGGCCCACGCCCACGGTCTCGACCAGCACGACGTCGTACGACGCGGCCTCGAGCACCGCCATCGCCTGCACCGTCGCGCGGGCGACCCCGCCGAGGGTGCCGGCCGACGGCGAGGGCCGGATGTAGGCGTTCGGGTCGACGCTCAGCCGCGCCATGCGGGTCTTGTCCCCCAGCACCGAGCCGCCGGTGCGGACCGACGAGGGGTCGACGGCGAGCACGCCGACGCGATGGCCGGCGGCCGTCAACCGGCTGCCGAGCGCCTCGATGAACGTCGACTTCCCGACGCCCGGCACGCCGCTGATCCCGACACGCACGGCCGCGCCGGTCGCCCGGTTGCCGACCGACTCGAGGGCGACGAGCAGCTCGCGCGCGGTCTCGCGGTGGGCCGGCTTCGTCGACTCCACCAGCGTGATCGCGCGTGACACGGCCGCTCGCCTGCCCTCGCGGATGCCCTCGAGCAGCTCGGCGACGTCGAGCGTCATCGCTCCTCCTCGTGTCGTGTGCGCGCCAAAGTGTCACGGTGACACTTCCGGCCGTGAGTGACAGTTCCGCCCTGTCACTCACGGCGCAATGTGTCACGGTGACACTTTGAAACTGTCACCGTGACATTTCGCAGGGCTCAGTGACCCAGCTGCTCACGCAGCCGCGCGACCAGGTCGAGCGCCGAGTCGGCGATGACCGTCCCGGGCAGGAACACCGCGGCGGCACCCATCTGCTCCAGCGTGGGTACGTCGTCGGGCGGGATGACCCCGCCGACGACGATCATGATGTCGCCGCGGCCGTGGTCCTCGAGCGCCTTCTTGAGCGCCGGCACCAGCGCGAGGTGCCCGGCGGCCAGGGAGGAGACGCCCACGATGTGGACGTCGGCGTCCACCGCCTGCTGGGCGACCTCCTCCGGGGTCGAGAACAGCGGGCCTACGTCGACGTCGAAGCCGAGGTCGGCGAAGGCGGAGACGACGACCTTCTGGCCGCGGTCATGGCCGTCCTGGCCCATCTTGGCGACCAGGATGCGCGGGCGGCGGCCCTCCGCCTCCTCGAACGCCTCGGTCGCGCGCAGGACCTCGGCGACCCGTGAGTTGCCGACGTCGCCGACGTTGTTCACCTCGTCGCGGTACACGCCGGAGATCGTACGGATCACCGCCTGGTGGCGACCCCACACCTTCTCCAGTGCGTCGGAGATCTCGCCGACGGTCGCCTTCGCACGGGCCGCGTCGACGGAGAGCGCCAGCAGGTTGCCCTCCAGGCCCGGGCCGGACGAGGACGCGGCCGCGTTCGAGAGCGCCTCCAGCGCCCGGCGTACGTCGTCGTCGTTGCGCTCCGCACGGAGTCGGTCGAGCTTGGCGACCTGCTGCTTGTAGACCTCGTCGTTGTCTACCTTGAGGACCTCGAGCGGGTCCTCCGCGGCGAGCCGGTAGGTGTTGACGCCGATGACCTTCTGGCTGCCTGCGTCGATGCGGGCCTGGGTGCGAGCGGCGGCCTCCTCGATGCGCATCTTGGGGATGCCCTGCTCGATCGCCTTCGCCATGCCGCCGGCCTTCTCGGCCTCCTGGATATGGGCCCAGGCCTTCTCGGCGAGGTCGTGGGTGAGCCGCTCGACGTAGTAGGAGCCGCCCCACGGGTCGATCGTCCCGGTCGTGCCGGACTCCTGCTGCAGGAGGAGCTGGGTGTTGCGGGCGATGCGCGCCGAGAAGTCGGTCGGCAGCGCGATCGCCTCGTCGAGGGCGTTGGTGTGCAGCGACTGGGTGTGGCCCTGGGTCGCCGCCATCGCCTCGATGCAGGTGCGGCCGACGTTGTTGAAGACGTCCTGCGCCGTCAGTGACCAGCCCGAGGTCTGCGAGTGGGTCCGCAGCGAGAGCGACTTGGGGTTCTTCGGGTCGAACTGCCGCACGAGCCGGCTCCACAGGGCCCGCGCCGCGCGCATCTTCGCGACCTCCATGAAGAAGTTCATCCCGATGGCCCAGAAGAACGAGAGCCGCGGCGCGAAGGCGTCGATGTCCATGCCGGCGGCGAGGCCGGTCCGGATGTACTCCACCCCGTCGGCGAGCGTGTAGGCGAGCTCGAGGTCGGCGGTCGCACCGGCCTCCTGCATGTGGTAGCCGGAGATGGAGATGGAGTTGAACCGCGGCATCTTCTGGGCGGTGTAGCTGAAGATGTCGCCGATGATCCGCATCGACCCGGCCGGCGGGTAGATGTAGGTGTTGCGGACCATGAACTCCTTGAGGATGTCGTTCTGGATCGTGCCCGCGAGCATCGAAGGCGGAACGCCCTGCTCCTCGGCCGCCACGATGTAGAGCGCCATCACCGGCAGCACGGCGCCGTTCATCGTCATCGAGACCGACATCTGGTCCAGCGGGATGCCGTCGAAGAGCGTGCGGGTGTCATAGATCGAGTCGATCGCCACCCCCGCCATGCCGACGTCACCACGCACGCGCGGGTGGTCGGAGTCGTAGCCGCGGTGGGTCGCCAGGTCGAACGCCACCGACAGGCCCTTCTGACCGGCCGCGAGGTTGCGCCGATAGAACGCGTTGGACTCCTCGGCGGTGGAGAAGCCGGCGTACTGCCGGATCGTCCACGGCTGGGTGGTGTACATCGTCGGGTAGGGCCCGCGCAGGAACGGGCTCAGTCCGGGGTAGGTGTCGAGCGCGTCGAGGCCCTCGAGGTCGGCTGCGGTGTAGTGCGGCTTGATCTCGATGCCCTCGGGGCTGTGCCAGGGCTCGCCGGTCGCAGTGGGGTCGGCCGGTGCGTCGGGCGCGCTGCCGGCCGCGAGCGGGAGGTCGGCGAAGGACTCGGGGATCGTCATGCGAGCTGCTCCCGGACTCGGTGGAGGAAGGCAAGGGCGTCGATGCCGATGGCGGCGTTGTCGTCGGCGTGGTCAGCGGGCTTGCCGGCGACGATGACGTACGTCGCGCCCGCGTCGCGCAGGGTCTCGGCAGCGGCCTTGCCCCACTCGGCGTACGCCGCGTCCGACCCGGCCAGGCAGACGACGGCGGGGCTGCCGGCCGCGCGGTACTTGCCCGCGAGGTCGTCGGCATCCGCGGTGGCGCCGGCGACCTCGACCGCGATGCCGCCCGCGGCGAGCAGGTTGCTCGCGAAGGTAGCCCGCGCGGTGTGCTGCGCGACCGGCCCGAGGGTGGCGAGGAAGACCGGCGCGGCCGCCGGCTCGTCGCGCAGCTCCTCGAAGGAGGCGCCGTAGCGGCGTACCGCGTCGTTCAGTGGGTCCGGCTGACGCTCCGGCAGGGCCTCGGCGAGGTTGGGGAACTCCGAGAGGCCGGTGAGCGGCCGCTTCCGCCGCGCGATCTCCGCTTCACGTCGCGCGACCGTCGCCGCCACACGCTCCTCGAAGGCGGCAGCACCGTCCTTCTCGAGGAGCTGGAACTCCGCCCACGCGGCGGCGGCAAGGTCGTCGGTGAGCTTCTCGACGGCGTACGCGCCACCGGCCGGGTCGGCGACCGCGGCGACGTGCGACTCGTCGATGAGCAGGTGGTTGACGTTGCGGGCGATCCGGCGGCCGAACGCCTCGGGCACGCCGAGCGCGCTGTCGAAGGGCAGCACCGTGACCGCGTCCGCTCCCCCGACGCCGCCCGCGAAGGCCGCGACCGTGCCGCGGAGCATGTTGACGTAGGGGTCGTACTTGCTGAGCATCGGTCGGCTCGTCACGGCGTGCTGACGCTGCGCGACGCCCACCTCGCCGGACAGCTCGAGCGCCCGCGCCCACAGTCGGCGGGCGGCCCGCAGCTTGGCGATCGTGGGGAACTGTTCATCGGTCGCCGCATAACGGAACTCCAGCGTCGCGGCCGCCTCGGCCACCGAGAAGCCCGCCGCGACCAGCGCGCGGAGCGCCGTGACACCCGCCCACAGCGAGTAGCCGAGCTCCTGGACGTCGGAGGCGCCGCGGTCGTGGGCGGCGACCGCGTTGACCACCACCCCACGCACGCCCAGCTCGCGCGCCGCGGTCGCGACCTCGACCACCTCCTCGGCCAGCGCGTCGGCGCCGAGGTTGGTGTCGGGGTGGAGCCTGACGCCCGTCTGCTGGACGAGCGCGGCGAAGGCCCGGGCCAGCGGACGTACGTCGCCGGACGCGTCGAGGACGACGGGCGCGAGGTCGAGCAGCACCCCGTCGAGGACGGTGGGGAGGTCGGCCGGCTCGGCATGCACCCACAGCGAGGTGACCCCGCCGTCGAGGTCGACCAGCGCCGCCTCGTTGACGAGCTTCGCGTCCGGTCCACCGACCAGCGCACGGATGTCCCACGCGCCCGCGCGGGACGGCCGCAGGCCGTCGTACGCCCCGGCGAGGGTGCCGAGCGGCGTGACGCCGATCCCGTCGAGCGTCGTCCGGGTGAGCCTGTCCCAGACGGCGGCGTCGGGGTCCTCGTCCCCGAGGCGGCCGGCCTTGCGGAGCACGCCGGCGGCGGCCTTCTCCCACTCCGCCACGGTGTGGTCATCCTCGGGCTGGGCGAGAGCGAGCGTCCCCTGCTCGGGCGTCGGTGCCTCCGGCGGCGGAGGCGTGGCGCTGGCATCGGTCATGGAGCGCACCTTAGGAAGGCGGAGTGGCGGGCGCCACAGAGTGTGAGGTTTGCAACCGTTAACCACACCAGCATCTCACCGATCGAGCTGTCGGGCTGGCCGCAGGCAGGGCCGGCACACCGGCCGCCCGCCACGGCGTCCGGGCTGGCGAGATCGCGCGGTTTGAGCCGAGGCCGGGAGGGCATATCCCCCTCGTCGCGACGCTGCCCGACCACCCGAACCGCTGTCGCCCACGTGGCAACAGCCCTCCATCAGGAGCAGACATGAAGATCCACACCCTCGGCGCTGCTGTCGGCGTCCTCGCCGCCAGCAGTGTGGTGGCGCTCGGCCCCACCGCCGCCTTCTCGCCTGCGAACGCGCGTCCGGCGTGCGAGAACCCGTTCATCAAGACGTCGCTCGTCAGTGAGACCTGGCGCGCTACCAATGCCCGGTCGGACTGGGGCACCGGCGGCATGCGCGTCACCGTCTCCAAGGGGAAGAAGGCGACCAACTCGGTGCGCGTCATCACCACCAACACGCACAACTTCAAGATCAGCGCCGAGTACGGCCCGATCAAGGCCGAGTACAACTACACCCACACGAAGACCAACGACGTGACCAACACGACGACCACCGAGGTGAAGACCGCCTACAGCGCCAAGGTGCCGAAGAAGCACCAGGCCCGGATGATGCGTTGGGCGATCCAGAAGAACATCAAGGCGACGAAGTACCGCTGGGTCGTCAAGAACAACCGCTGCGTCACCCAGCAGGTCTACTCGGTCAAGATCGGCGCTCCTGCCGCCGACGGCACCTTCATCTGGGACATGCAGGATCGCAAGACAGGACGACCGGGCTGCAAGATCAAGGGCTACAAGAGCTACGGCAGCTGCGCCAACGTGACGAACTGACCGCCGATGCGAGGGGCCTCCAGCGGAGGGGCCCCTCGTCGTCGTCTCGGGTCGCCTCGCCGGGCCGCCCTTGCGACCGGCAGCCGCCGTTCACGCAGTCGTCACCGCAGGCGCATGCGTCCGTCACCCGCCCGCGGCAGGCTCGGGGTGTGCGGATCCTGCTGGTGACCGAGTCCCTGTTCGCCGGTGCGTCCACGGACAACGGCGGTGTGACGACGACCGTGAAGGCCGTCGCCGACCGGATGATCGACCGCGGGCACGCCGTCTCCTTCATCGCGCCCGGGCCGGGGCTGGCCTGCTATCGCAAGAGCCGGGTGTGGCGGGTCAGCCCGCTCGCCAAGACCGGCCGCCAGGTGCGCGAGGCGCTCGATCGGGCCCAGCCGCAGCTCGTCGTCGCGTTCGACCCGCGCCGCATCGGCCGCAAGGCCCTCGCGGGCGCCCGCGCCGCCGGCGTACGCACCACCGTTCTCCAGCAGTCCGCTCTCGACGCCGACCTGTCCGCGACGTGGCCGGAGCGGGTTGCGGCGTACGCCGACGACCTGCTCGCCACCAGTCGCTGGCTGCGCAACGAGCTCGGCGCCCTGGGCGTCGAGGCGCAGCTATGGCTGCCCGGGGTCGACAGCGACGCCTTCTCCCCCGCGCTCCGCGACCCGTGGCTCCACACGAGCTGGTCCAAGGCGAAGACCCGCGGGCGCCCTCTGGTGGTGGTGGGGTACGCCGGTCGGCTGGCCAAGCCGCACGGTGTGCGCCACCTCGCCGCACTCGGCGCGGTCCCCGGGATCCGGCCGGTGGTCATCGGCGCCGGACCGCAACGCGGCTGGCTCGAGCAGCGCCTCGTCGGTGCCCGCTTCACGGGGCCGCTCGGGACGGGGGACCTGGCGGTCGCGCTCGCAAGCCTCGACGTCCTGGTCCACACCGGCGAGCGCGAGGGCTGTGCCCACACCTTGCGCGAGGCCGCCGCGAGCGGTCTCCCGGTCGTCGCCCCGCGTTCGGGAGCCGCGGTCGAGGTCGTCCGTCACCTCGAGACGGGCGTGCTCTACGAACCCGGTCGCGAGCGCGCGCTCCTCGAGGCGGTCTCCGCCGTCGTCGCCGACCCGCATCGCGCCCTGCTCGGTCGACACGGCCGCGAGCTGGCCGAGCAGCGCAGCTGGACGGAGGCGGCCGACGAGCTCCTCGGCCGGCTGCTCGACCACGTCAGTCCGGCGGCGTGACGAGGTCTTCGTACGGCGCCCCCGGCGGAGTCCGCAGCACCCGGACGCACCCGCCCCGAACCGGTGCGCCGGAACGCCGGCGTACGCCGCGAAGTTCCTGACTCGTCGGTAACAAGGGATATGTCACAGTCCCCGCGTGACAGGAGAGGCGCAGAAGCGAGTACCGTGCTGCCCCGTGGCAACCACGACTCTGATCAAGGGAGCGCGGTCGACGCGCTCGACGATCGCGCTGAAGCTGTTGATGGCGGGCAGCGGGATCATCTTCATTCTCTTCGTGCTGGTGCACATGTACGGCAATCTCAAGGCCTTCGCCGGTGAGAACGCCTACAACACGTACGCCGAGCACATCCGGACGGTCGGGACGCCGATGCTCCCGCGCGAAGGTGTCCTCTGGGTCATCCGCGCCGTCCTCATCGTGTCGCTCGTGACGCACGTGTGGTCGGCCGTGGTGCTCTGGCGCCGCGCCGCCGTCCAGCGACCGGTGAAGTACCAGGTGAAGAAGAACCTGCACTCCTCGCTCTCGTCGCGCACGATGCGTTGGGGCGGGCTGACGCTGCTGCTCTTCGTCATCTGGCACCTGCTCCACTTCACGATCGTGAAGATCAACCCGACGGGCAGCCAGGCGAAGAGCATCACCGACAACCCCTACCAGCTGCTGGTGCACAGCTTCGGCGGCAGCGGCTGGTGGATGACGGTCATCTACCTCATCGCGATGCTCGCCCTCGGCTTCCACCTGCACCACGGCACCTTCAGCGCCTGCCAGACCCTCGGCTGGACGAACACCGCCTCGTCGCGTGCCCGCGCCCGTGTGTGCGGCTGGGTCGTGGCGATCGTGATCGCCGGCGGCTTCTCGCTGGTTCCCCTGTTCATTCTGTTCGGCGTCATCGATTAAGGACTGACATGGCTGCAGGTACCCACTACCTCCCGGGCCTCACCCCCACCAACGAGGCCTCTGTACAGAAGTCCGACGACGCCGCCGGCTACTACACCCTCGGCGACAAGCTGGTCGACCCGAAGGCGCCGACCGGCCCCATCGAGCAGCGTTGGACGACCCGCAAGTTCGAGAACCGCCTGGTCAACCCGGCCAACCGGCGCAAGCTCGACATCATCATCGTCGGCACCGGCCTGGCCGGTGGCGCCGCGGCTGCCACCCTCGGCGAGGCCGGCTACAACGTGAAGTCCTTCTGCTACCAGGACTCCCCGCGCCGGGCCCACTCGATCGCCGCCCAGGGCGGCATCAACGCCTCGAAGAACTACAAGAGCGACGGCGACTCCGACTACCGGCTCTTCTACGACACCATCAAGGGCGGCGACTTCCGCTCCCGCGAGTCGAACGTCTACCGCCTCGCCGAGGTGTCGACCAACATCATCGACCAGTGCGTCGCGCAGGGCGTCCCGTTCGCCCGTGAGTACGGCGGGCTCCTCGACAACCGCTCCTTCGGCGGCGTGCTCGTCTCGCGTACGTTCTACGCCCGCGGCCAGACCGGCCAGCAGCTGCTGCTCGGCGCCTACCAGGCGATGGAGCGTCAGGTCGCGGCCGGCACGGTCACGCAGTTCACCCGTCACGAGATGCTCGACCTGATCATCGTGGACGGACGCGCCCGCGGCATCGTCGCCCGCAACATGGTCACCGGCGCGATCGAGACCCACCTGGCCGACGTGGTCGTGCTCGCGACCGGCGGCTACGGCAACGTCTTCTACCTCTCGACCAACGCGATGGGCTCCAACGTCATGGCGGCCTGGCGCGCGCACCGCAAGGGCGCCTACATGGCCAACCCGTGCTACACGCAGATCCACCCGACCTGCATCCCGGTGACCGGCGCGCACCAGTCGAAGCTGACCCTGATGTCGGAGTCGCTCCGCAACGACGGCCGCGTCTGGGTGCCCAAGCGTGCCGAGGACTGCGACAAGGACCCGCGCGACATCCCCGAGGAGGCCCGCGACTACTTCCTGGAGCGGTTGTACCCCTCCTACGGCAACCTCGTCACCCGTGACATCGCCTCCCGCGCCGCGAAGTACATGTGCGACGAGGGCCGCGGTGTCGGACCGCAGGTCGAGGAGAAGCAGCCCGACGGCTCGGTCAAGCTGATGCGTCGCGGCGTCTACCTCGACCTTGCCGACGCGATCAACCGCCTCGGCAAGGACAAGATCGAGGAGAAGTACGACAACCTCCTCGACATGTACGAGCGGATCACGGGTGAGAACCCCTACGAGGTGCCGATGCGCATCTACCCCGCCGTGCACTACGTGATGGGCGGTCTCTGGGTCGACTACGAGCTGCAGACCAACATCACCGGTCTGTTCTGCGCCGGCGAGGCCAACTTCTCCGACCACGGCGCCAACCGTCTCGGCGCTTCGGCGCTGATGCAGGGTCTGGCGGACGGCTACTTCGTGCTGCCGAACACCATCACCGACTACCTCGCTGATGGCCCGTTCGAGAAGATCGACGATTCCCACCCCGCCGTCCAGGAGACGCTGACGGCGGTCAAGGAGCGCGTCGACAAGCTGATGAGCATCAACGGTGAGCGCTCGGTCGAGTCCATCCACAAGGAGCTCGGCCACATCATGTGGGAGTACTGCGGGATGGAGCGCACCAAGGAGGGCCTGATCGAAGCGATCGGCCTGATCCGGGAGCTCAAGAAGGAGTTCTGGACCAACGTGAAGGTGCTCGGCTCGGCCGACTCCCTCAACCAGGACCTCGAGAAGGCCAACCGCGTCGCCGACTTCATCGAGCTCGGCGAGCTGATGTGCATCGACGCGCTGAACCGGCGCGAGTCCTGCGGCGGGCACTTCCGTGCCGAGTCCCAGACCGAGGACGGCGAGGCCCTGCGGCACGACGACGAGTTCGCCTACGTGGCGGCCTGGGAGTGGGGCGGCGAAGACGGTGCGCCCGTCCTCCACAAGGAAGACCTGATCTACACCGCCACCGAGATGAAGGCCCGGAGCTACAAGTAATGAAACTGACTCTGAAGATCTGGCGGCAGGCCGGTGCGAACGACGCCGGTGCGATGCACACCTACTCCCTCGACGGCGTCTCCGAGGACATGAGCTTCCTCGAGATGCTCGACCTCCTCAACGAGCAGCTGGTGACCAACGGCGAGGAGCCGGTGGCCTTCGACTCCGACTGTCGTGAGGGCATCTGCGGCATGTGCTCGCTGATGATCAACGGCCAGGCGCACGGCCCCGAGGTGACGACCACCTGCCAGCTCCACATGCGCTCGTTCAAGGATGGCGACACGGTCACGATCGAGCCGTGGCGGGCCGCGAGCTTCCCGGTCATCAAGGACCTCGTCGTCGACCGTTCCGCGTTCGACCGGATCATCCAGAACGGCGGCTACATCTCCGCCAACACCGGTTCGGCGCCGGAGGCCAACTCGGTCCCGGTCCCCCGCGAGAAGGCGCAGCGCTCCTTCAACGTGGCGACCTGCATCGGCTGCGGCGCCTGCGTCGCGGCCTGCCCCAACGGCTCCGCCTCGCTCTTCCTGGGTGCGAAGATCACCCACCTGGGTGAGCTGCCGCAGGGCCAGCCCGAGCGCTACACGCGCGTGTCCTCGATGGTCGCCCAGCACGACCACGAGGGCTTCGGCGGCTGCACCAACATCGGTGAGTGCGCGGCGGCCTGCCCGAAGGAGATCCCGCTCGACGTGATCTCGCAGCTCAACAAGGACCTGCGGAAGGCCATCTCGACCGGCCACTGAGCCTTCGCAGTACGACGACGGGCCGTCTCCCCCTGGGAGGCGGCCCGTCGTCGTACTGCTGAGCGCGCGGCGGTCATCCGGGACCTCCTGCTCGGCTCCTCGCCAGGAGAGGGGCCGGAACGTCCCGGACTACCCCGGCTGCGCTCAGCGGCGCCCGATGAGCGCCTTCACCCCGAGTCGCCCGAGCAGACCGCCGAGGACGACGTCGACGACGATGAGCACGGCGTGGGCGATGTAGTAGGGCCTGGGCCGACTCTGCTCGGGATCCCGTGCGGTCCTCACCAGGTTCTTGGCGAAGTTGCTCCAGATCACGACGTTCCAGACGCCGACGAACAGCAGCAGCGCGCCGTCCTTCTTCTCCAGCTTCACTTGGGTGCCTTTCCGATCTTCTTGAGTACGGCGAGGATGCCCACCATGCTGCCCGCCCCGACCAGGAAGGCCGCCACCGGGGCCGGCGCCCGCACGGGCCCCGGCGCCACCGTCGGCAGGTCGAGCGACGGGGTCTGCGGCCCCTGGACCGGCGGCGCGACATGCTGCTCGAGGCGTTGGGCGCGCGCGGCGGGTGAGACATGGGCGAACGCGGCGGCGTACAGCACGACTCGGGAGAAGTAGTTGATCCAGACGAGCAGGATCAGCGCGATGCCGAAGGCCTGGAAGGCCGGCTGGCCCTTCGCCTGGGCGAGGAGCAGGCCGGAGAGCTGCTTGAGGATCTCGAAGCCCACCGCGCCCAGCACGGCCCCGGCCCACAGCGACCGCCGTGGCGTGCGGGGCCTGCCGAGCAGCACGAACATCGCGAAGAAGAGCACCATGTTGGCGCCGAGGCCGAGGACGATCGTGACCAGGCGGACGAGCCAGCCCAGGCCGGTCGAGAGGTGGATCCAGCCGAGCACGTCGGAGGCGAACCCCGCGACGAAGCCGGTGAGGGCCACGGCGACGAAGAGGACCACGCCGAGAATGACGAGCGTGACGAGGTCACGGGCCTTGCCGAGCACGAAGCTCGGCTGTTCGGCGCGCGGCACCTCGAAGACCACCTCGAGCGCCGAGCGGAGACTGGAGAGCCAGCCGAGGCCGGCGTAGAGGACGCCGGCGATGCCGAAGACGGCCGCCCAGCCGGAGAACCGCCGGACGTCGCTGAGGGACAGCTGCCCCTGGTCGGTGCCGACCAGGCCCGGCATGACCTGGTTGATCGCGTCGGTGAGGTTGGCCCGGGCGTCGGGGTAGACGTGGGAGATCCAGCCGACGACGAAGACCGCCAGCGCCAGGATCGGGAAGACCGAGAGGAACCCGAAGTAGGTCACGGCCCCGGCCTGCTGGCTCGCGCCGACACGGCCGTAGTGCTCCTGCGTGAGCACCGCCCGGTCGAGGGCAGAGTGGTCCCGCCGCGCCTCCTGGACCCGCGCCCGGGCCCGGTCGACCAGCGCCGGCATCGTCAGCGGTTGACGGGCGACCGGAGGCTGAAGTCGCGGGTCGGGCGCCAGCCGTCCGCGTCGTCGTGGACGTAGAGGTGGAACTCGTCGACGGTGAACGTGCACTCGAAGTCGGCGAGCTCGCGGAACGCCCGGTCGAGCGCCTCCTCCGGCAGGTCGTGGGCGATGGTGACGTGCGGGTGGTAGGGGAAGGCGAGATCGACGTCGAGCGGCCCGCGGCGTACGGCGCCGGCCAGCTGCTCGCACGAGCTGATCCCCTCCACGACGGCCACGAAGACCACCGGCGAGACGGGCCGGAAGGTGCCCGTGCCGCGGAGGTGGACCGTGAAGGGCGCCATCGTCGCGGCCGCGTCGCCGAGGTGGTCCTCCACGTCGGGGAGCACGTCGCGGGAGATGTCGGTCGGCGGCACGAGCGTGATGTGGGTCGGGATCATCGTCGCCGTCGCGTCCCCCAGCGCCGTGCGGTAGTCCTGGAGCTGGGTGGCCCAGGGCTCCGGGATCGCGACGGCGACTCCGATCGTGCGCATGCGGTGACCCTACCGGGCGCTGGTCTGGACCGGCGCGACGAACCCGACCCGGTCGTAGACGTCGGTGAGCGTACGGCGGGCGACGGCGCGCGCCCTCTCGGCACCGTCGAAGAGCACCTGGTCGAGATAGGCCCGGTCCTCGAGCAGCGCGAACGTCCGCTCGCGGAACGGCGTCACGAACTCGACCACGACCTCCGCGAGGTCCTTCTTGAAGTCGCCGTAGCCCTTCCCGGCGTACTTCTCCACGAGCGTGTCGATGCTCGACCCCGTCAGCGCGGAATAGATCCGCAGCAGGTTGGAGACGCCCGGCTTCTGCTCCTCGTCGAAGCGGACCTCGGTCTCGGAGTCGGTGACGGCGCTGCGGATCTTCTTCGCGCTCACCTTCGGGTCGTCGAGCATGTCGATGATCCCGGACGGCGACGACGCCGACTTCGACATCTTGATCGTCGGGTCCTGGAGGTCGTAGATCTTCGCGGTCTCCTTGAGGATGTAGGGCTCCGGGAGCTTGAAAGTCTTCTTGTAGCGGCTGTTGAAGCGCTGCGCCAGGTCGCGAGTGAGCTCGAGGTGCTGACGCTGGTCCTCCCCCACCGGGACGTACTGCGGCCGGTAGAGCAGGATGTCGGCGGCCATCAGCATCGGGTAGGCGAACAGACCGACCGAGGAGGCGCCCTCACCGCCCTTGGCCGACTTGTCCTTGAACTGCGTCATTCGCCGCGCCTCGCCGAACCCGGTCAGGCACTGCAGCACCCACCCCAGCTCGGCGTGTTCGGGCAGGTGGGACTGGACGAAGATCGCGCTGCGCTCAGGGTCGACGCCCGCGGCGAGCAGTTGAGCCACCGCGCGGAGCGTCCGCTGCCGGAGCACCTTCGGGTCCTGCTCGACGGTGATCGCGTGCAGGTCGGCGATGAAGAAGAACGGCTCGTAGCCCTCCTGCAGATCCGCCCAGTTGCGCACCGCGCCGAGGTAGTTGCCGAGGTGGTAGGAGTCGGCGGTCGGCTGGATCCCGGAGAGGACACGGGGCCTGACCTCGGGGGCGGTGGTGCTCATGGCGCCATTCTCTCAGACGGCGGTGCGGGCCTCGGCACCCCCGGGATCGTGCCGAGAGCCGCTCAGGTCACGTCGGGTCGCGCCCCGGCGAGAGACCGCGGGCACCCTGCGCTCTGGCAGGCTCGGCGCATGAGCGAGCGCAAGCGAGCCACCATCAGAGCTCTCATGCGGCCGCGTCCGTATCCTCCTGCTCTCTTGACGGACGTGGCATGAGAAGCAAGGTACCGACGCTCACCGACGGCACCGTCACGCTCCGCGGACACCGGGCCGGCGACGTACAACGGGTGTGGGAGCAGTGCCAGGACCCCGCCTCGGTCCGCTGGACGACCGTCCCATCGCCGTACTCCCACGCCGACGCGGTCGACTTCGTCGCGCGGCAGGCGAGCCGGTGGGCGTCGGGGGCGGAGTGGGGCTTCGCCGTCGAGTACGCCGGCCGGTTCGCCGGCTCGGTCTCGCTGCGCGACGAGGGTGCGGCCCGCGCGGAGATCGCGTACGGCGCCCACCCGGACGTGCGCGGCGTGCATCCGGAGGGGGACGGTCGGTCGGTGATGGAGCGCGCCGTCCGCCTGCTGCTCGACTGGGGCTTCGACGCCCGCGGCCTCGAGACCGTGGTGTGGTGGGCGAACCGTGGCAACTGGGCCTCCCGACGGCTGGCCTGGCGACTCGGCTTCTCGTTCGACGGCACCGTCCGACGCTGGCTCCCGCACGGCGGCGCGCTCGTCGACGGCTGGGTCGGGACTCTCGGCCGCGACGAGCCCCGCGAGCCCCGGTCGACGTGGCTCGACGTGCCGGTGGTCGCGGGCGACGGCGTCGTGCTGCGGCCGTTCCGGGAGGACGACGTCGTCCGGCTCGTCGAGGGTTCCGCGGACCCGGACACGCAATACTGGCTCGCCTTCCTCCCCCGCGACCCCGACCTGTCCTACGGCGGGGCCTACCTGGAGACCGCCCGGGAGGAGTGCGCCACCGCGTCCGCCCTGCGGTGGGCCTTCTCGGCGACCGCGGACGGGCCGCTGCTCGGCACGGTGGGCCTCTTCCGCCTGCGGCTGGGCCGGAGCGCCGAGGTGGGCTTCTGGACCCATCCCGACGCACGGCGGCGCCGACTCACCACGCGGGCGGCCGCGCTGGCCGTCGGCCATGCGTTCGGGGCGCTCGAGCTGCCGCGGGTCACGGCGTACCACACCGACGGCAACGTCGCGTCCCAGCGCGTGCTGGAGGCGGTCGGGCTGCGCCGGGTCGGTCTCCAGCGTCGCGACGCAGTGACCGGCGACGGCGAGGTGCACGATCTCGTCGGCTATGACCTGCTGCGCGACGAGTGGCGCTCCTCAGGCAGGTGACGCTCAGGCGGGGACCGGCGGCCGCCGGTGGACGAGCGCGCTCCACAGCAGGACCAGCGTGCCGCCGACCGCGAGCGCCGCGCCGACGAGCGGGGTGGATCGCTCGCCCCAGGCGTCGAGGGCGAGGCCGCCGAGATAGGCGCCCAGCGCATTGGCGAGGTTGAGGGCGGCGTGGTTCATCGCCGCCCCGAGCGTCACGGCGTTGCCCGCCACGTCCATCAGCCGCAGCTGCAGGTTGACGGTGAGGACCGACGCCATCGACGTCATGACCAGGTTGATCGGCCACAGCCACCAGCCGTGCGGTGCCACGAGCCAGTAGACGAGCAGGACCGCCATCAGGCCGACACCGGAGATGACGAGCGAGCGGAAGACCGACCAGCGCGCCAGCTCGCCGGCGAACCAGGTGCCGAGGACCATGCCGAGTCCGAACGCCAGCACGAACCACGGCACCGCCCCGTCGCCGAGGCCGCCCACGTTGGTCACGATCGGCGCGATGTAGGAGTAGACCGCGAACATCCCGCCGAAGCCGATCGCCCCCGCGGCCATCGTCAGCCAGACCTGCAGGTTGGTGAAGAACTCGCGCGCCTCGCGCCGGCCGGTCGCCTCCCGGTCCGCCGGCACATGCGGCACGAACAGCTGGACCAGGAGCACGGTGAGCACGGCGAGGCCGGCGGCAGCGACGTACGGCGCCCGCCAGCCGAGGTGCTGGCCCATCCAGGTTGCGGCCGGGACACCGACCACGTTCGCGACCGAGAGGCCGATCATCACCATGGCGATCGCGCGGCCCTTGTGGCGCGGCTCGGCCATGCTCGCTGCCACGAGGCTGGCGACCCCGAAGTAGGCACCGTGCGGCAGCCCGTCGAAGAACCGCGCGAGCAGCAGCAGGTGATAGCTCCCGGCCGCCGCGCTCAACAGGTTGAACAGTGCGTAGACGCCCATCAGGGCGAGCAGCAGCCCCTTGCGCGGCAGGCTCGCGACGAAGAACGACAGCAGGGGTACGCCGACGACGACTCCGAGCGCGTAGGCACTGATCAGGTGACCGGCCGTCGACGTGGAGACGTCGATGCCGTCCGCGATCTGCGGCAGGACGCCCATCGTCACGAACTCGGTCGTGCCGATGGCGAACCCACCGACGGCGAGCGCGAGCACCGCCAGCGTGAGGTGGCGGGTCGACGGCTTCGTCGAGGGCGACGTGGGCGGGGCGAGAGTCATCTCCCACGCAACCCGGACGCGCCGACCCGCTATTCCTGCTCGGCCGCCCGTCGTGGCTGTGATCTTCGTCAGCCGGCCGGTCAGCCCCACCAGAAGGACGCCGCGACGACGGCGTACACACCGATGAGGGCGGCCCCCTCGAGCCAGTTGGACTCGCCGTCGACCGTGATGACGACGGCGATCAGGACAGCCAGGAAGACCGCACAGACGAGCATCGGCGAGAAGACCAGCGTCAGCGCGGCGAACCCGAAGACCTGGGAGAGGATCACCAGCGCGGGCGCCAGCACGAGCGCGATCTGGAGCGGGCTGTTGATGATCAGCGAGAAGGCGTAGTCGGACTGGTTCCTGGCCGCGAGCTGCACGCCGACCACGTTCTCGATCGCGTTCCCGGCGATGGCGACGATGACCAGGCCCGCGAACGCGTCGGAGATCCCCCACGCGTCCATCGCCGGCTCGAGCGCGTCGACGAACCAGTCCGAGACGAACGCCGCGGCGAGCCCGGCCACTGCGAGCATCCCGACCGCGAGCGCGACCGGCCAGCGGGGCGGCTCCTCGGAGACCGGCTCGGAGAGGCCGGTGCTGCCCTTCTTGAGTGATGCGGGCAGCGAGAGCGCGAAGAGCAGCAGGAGGACGACGGCGGCGATGTCGGACAGCGCCTTCTCGTGAGAGCCCGCCGGCGTGTGGATCCATGCGGCGAGCGAGGGGAAGACGAGCGCCACGACCGCGACGATCATCATCACCGAGATGCTCCGGGCGCGCGCCGAGTCGATCGCCTGCGAGCCGTGGTGCAGGCCACCGACGACGAAGGCGATCCCCATGACGAGCAGCAGGTTGGCGAGGATCGAGCCGATCAGCGCCGACCGGACCACGCCGACGAGGCCCGCCTTGAGCGCGAAGAGCGAGATGAAGAGCTCCGGCAGGTTCCCGAGCGCGGACTGCAGGACACCGGTCGCTCCCGGCCCGAAGCGGTCGCCCAGCTGCTCCACCGACCGCCCCACCAGCGACGCGAGCAGCGTGACCGCGACACCCGAGAGCAGGAACGGCGCGACATCGCCCCAGCCGACATAGTGGGCCACGGCCGCCAGCACGACCGCGCCGACCCCGCCGCCGAGCACGAGGCAGTCCGACCTGCTGAGCGTCGGCCCCGAGACCGTCGTACCACTCATGGCCGCGACCCTACAGAACGTCGAGTCGCGGGTGGTGGCTCGTCAGCCGGCGAGGTGGCCCCAGGTCGGGGCGAGCCGGGCCCACGGCCCGATGGCGGCGATCTCGCCGTCGACGAGGACGACGACCCGGTCCGCCTGGGCGAGCGCCGCGCGCTTCGCCGTGGCCCCGATGACGGTGGTGTGGCGCTCGCGCAGGGCCCGCCACAGCTCGATCTCGGTGGCGGCGTCGAGCGCGCTGGAGACGTCGTCGGCCAGCAGCAGCTCGGTGTCGGCGGCGAGCGCACGGGCCAGCGCGAGACGCTGCACCTGCCCGCCGGAGAGGCGTACGCCGCGGTGACCGACGACGGCATCGGCCCCACCGGCCTCGGCCACGTCCTCACCCAGCCGGGCATCCGCGATCGGGCGGTCGACGTCGCGGTCATAGCCGAGTCGGACGTTGTCGGCGAAGGTGCCGGACAGGACCCGGGGCACCTGCGCGACGTGGGCGACCTGGCCGGGGCGCAGGAAGACCTGCGCGTCCACGACCTCCCGGTCGTTCCACCGCACCGAGCCGGTGTGGTCGAGCAGGCCGGCCAGCGCGCCCAGCAGGCTCGACTTGCCGGACCCGACCTGTCCGAGCAGCAGCACGAGCTCGCCCCGGTCGACGCTCAGGTCGACGTCCTTCACGCCGAGGGTGCCGTCGTCGTGCACCGCCGTCAGGTCGGTGAGGGTGAGCCGGTCGAGAGGCACGCGCTCGGGCGTGGGCGGCTCCGGCGCGTCGCCGGTCACCAGGTCGACGCCGGCCGGGAGGTCCATCAGGTCCACTCCCCCGGCGAAGCGACTGGTGGCCTTCTGCCACGCCCGCGTCCCCGGCGCCTCCGTGACGACCGACCCGGCGACCCGACCGAACCAGTCGAAGCCGTTGACCGCGTTGGCGACCAGGATCGCCGTTCCGAGCTCCCACGCACCCCACAGATAGAACGTCCAGGCGGCGACGACACCGACCTGCACCATCACCGTGGGCACACCGTCGAGCACCGCTTGGACACGGTGCTCGAACACCGCCGCCTCGACGCGGCCGCTGTCGACCGCCCGCACGTGGGCGTGCACCTGCGGCGTACGGCCGGCCAGCTTGACCGTGCGCGCCGACTCGACGGCCGAGACGAGTGCTCGGCCGAAGCGCGCCCGCGCCGCAGACGACTTCGCGGCAGAGCGACCCGCGATCGGGCGGCCGACGGACGACGCGACGGCGCTCGTCAGCATGACGGCGAGGAGGATCCCGCCGGCGAGCCACGTCCCGCCGAAGACCATGGTCATCAGCGCGATCAGCAGGCCGTTGGTGAAGTCGACCCAGCGGTCGGCGTACCGGGCGAACCGGTCGGCGTCCATCGAGCGCGCCACGACCTCGCCCGGCGGTGTCCGCGGCAGCCGATGGGCCTTGGTCTGGCCGACGAGCACCGCCATCCGCACGCGCAGCATCACCTCGATCCACCAGCGCGGATAGCGCCGGAAGGCGTCGGCGAGCAGGAACGGCGCGGACACGAGCAGGGCGGCGAGTACGACGGTCAGCACGGTCGGGGTCCCGCCGTCGGCCAGTCGTTGGACGATCCGACCCCAGATGAAGCCGGTCACCGCACCGAGCGGCGCGAACACGCTGCCGGCGAGGAAGAGCACGATCGACCACAGGCCCCACCACGGTCGGATCAGCAGGGCGTGCCAGGTGCCGCGCGCCAGGGAGGGTCCGGTGCCGATCCGGGCGCGCGACGGCGGCGTCCCGACGCGTCGGCGGCCACCGACGCCGACCTCCTGCCCGACGCCGGCCGCGGGTGGGGCCGGCTCGTCGCGGGCATCACCGCCGGCGTCGGCGAAGGCGTCGGTGGCGCTCGCCTCCAGGAGCCGACGGAACGGGCCGTCGACGCGCGCCAATCGGTCCCGCATCCCCTGCTGGATGACGCGGCCGTGGTCGAGCACGGCCACCATCTCGGCACGCTCGATGGTGCTCAACCGGTGGGCCACGAGCACACCGGTCCGGCCCCGCAGGAGGCGGTCGGAGGCCGCGACGACCCGCGCCTCGGTGACGGGGTCCATGCGGGCCGTCGCCTCGTCGAGGACGACGACCTGGACGTCGCGGACCAGCAGCCGAGCGAAGGCGACCAGCTGCTCCTCCCCGGCCGACAGCGTCGTCCCCCCGGGGCCGAGGAGCGTGTCGAGGCCGTCGGGGAGCCCCGCCACCCAGTCGGTGAGCCCGAGCTCGGCGACCGCGGCGACGATCTCGTGGCGCGGGATGTCGGCGAAGAGCGCGATGTTGTCGGCGAGCGTGCCGGCGAGGATCTCCGTGCGCTGCGTGACCACGCCGACCCGGGCGCGGAGCTCGTGGAGGTCGAGGGTGGTGATGTCGACGCCGCCGAGGAAGACCGTCCCGGGCGGCGGCTCGACCGCGCGGGAGAGCAGCGAGGCCAGCGTCGACTTGCCGGAGCCCGTGCGTCCGACGAGCGCCACCGTGTGCCCGGCCTCGACGTCGAGGTCGACGTCGCGGAGCGCGAAGCTGCCTTCGGCGTAGGCGAAGTCCAGACGCCGGAGGCTGAGGTCGAGCGTTCCGGTCGGCACCGGCGCACCGCCGGTCGGCTCGGCGGGGACGCTGAGCATCTGGCGGAGCCGGATGACCGCGCCGACGCCGGCCTGGATGTCAGGCAGCTGGTGGGCGAGGTTGTTGATCTGGCCGACGAAGCTGGTGGTGACCAGGAAGAGCGTGATGAGGCGGGCGACCGAGAGGTGGTCGGAGCTGACGAGCGCGACCCCCGCGACGGCGACGCCGATCAGCAGGCCGTGGAGCAGCAGCCCGGCACGGATCGCGAGGCGCGCCTCGACCTTGACCACGCGGAAGAAGCGGTCGTGGACCGCGGCGGAGAGCTGGGCGAGCCGTCTGATGGCGAAGGCCTGTCCGAGGCTGGTGCGGAGGTCGTCGCGCCCGGCCACGCCTTCCTCGAGCGCCGCGGCGTGGTCGGTCCACGCCATCTCCTCGACGACCTTGCGGCGGGCGATCTCGGCGAGCATCGGCCGCATCACCCAGACCGTGAGCGACCCGACCAGCGGGAAGAGCAGGAACGCCGGCCACCAGGTCACGCCCGCGACGATCCACATCGGCAGCAGCGCGAACAGCGTCAGCAGCACGCGCCACAGCTGCTGGCGCATGAGCGTGCCGACCTCGTGGGTGTCGTCGTCGACCCGGTCGAGGATCTCGCCGACCGCCTGCTCGGTGAGGTCGGCGAGCGGCTGGTGGAGGGCGGCGTCGAGCACGTCGCCACGGAGCCTGCCCTCGGCCCGGTCGACGACGCCCGCCCACGCCACGAGGCCTCCGGTGTAGAGCACCGCTCCCCCGACGACGCAGAGCGCCAGCAGCACGACGAGGTGGGCGCTCGGGTGCTCGGCAAGACGTCCGGCGACGACCGTGCCGAGCGACTGGCCCAACGCCGTGAGCGCGAGCGCGGTCAGCGCCGCGGCCGCGACCGGGTGGCGCATCCGCCGCCAGTCGACTCGCCGGGAGGGGTCCGGCGGCGGCTGCGCGGTGTCACGGGAGTCGGTCGTGACGGGGTCAACGGTCTGGGTCATCGCACCCTGAACCCTAGGCGTGGAGGCCGACACTTCTCGCCTGGTTTTCCGGCGACGGCGCTCGCCGCACACGCCCCCGGAACGGCGAGTCGGCGCGTGTACAACGACATGCTCAGCGCGCATGCGCCGTACGCCGACTACCCGCCGGTCC
>NZ_JBFPJR010000028.1:0-53951 GCF_040838215.1 Nocardioides eburneus
GGCGCAGCGTCGCCCGGTCGATGCGCGCGTCCGTGACGCTCCGGTCCGCGCGCATGCTGCGCCACACGCTGCTCATCCCGACCATGCCTGACATGGGTCCCAGGCTAGTGAGGGGCGCCGACGATTCTGAGCGGGTTCCCCGACAGGCGGATGGCCGACAGACGGATGCCCGCGGCGCGGGTCCTGGGCACAGGCCCGCAATGCAGGTGCCCCGCCGGCGTCTCGGGTCACCAGCGGGGCAAGAACTACTCTGCCCGGCGTCGGGCCGACTGTCCGCCGAATCCGGAAAAGTCACCGAAGATGAGCCGCTCTGGGGTCAGGATGGACCCGTGGTGGCTCTCCTCCCCGACGCCGTCGCCGCCCGCCTCGCGGCCGCGCCGCTCACCTATGCCGAGGTCGGCGCCACCGCGGACCTCCTGCCCGAGGGCTATCGGCACGTACGCCGCACGCGGGTCCTCGACGTGCCCTTCGACCTCGCCGTCGAGCGGCTGATGACGTGGCGGGTGCAGGAGGCGGCCGGCCTGACCGTCGCGTCGTCGGCTCGCCGCGTCGCCGAGGGCGCGACCGTCACGATGCGGCTCGGACCGCCCGTCCTCGGCCTCCGGATCCCGTGCCGGGTCGTCGAGGTGGTCGACGAGCCCGATGCCGCGGGCTTCGCCTACGGCACGCTGCCCGGGCACCCGGAGTCCGGCGAGGAGCGCTTCGTCGTCCATCGGGATGCGGCCGGCCGGATCGGCTTCACCGTCACCGCCTTCTCCCGCCCGGCGACGCTCCTGGTGCGCGCCGGCGGACCGCTGGTCCGGCGGGCGCAGGACCTCATGACCGGACGCTACCTGCGGGCGATGGAGCCGGGCGGTCGCTGACCCCACGGGCGCCGTACGCCGCCGTGGGCTGTCGACGCCGAGCGCGCGCTCAGGCGAGCGAGACGAGGTCGGCGTACGACTCGTTCCAGAGGTCCTCGACCCCGTCGGGCAGGATGAGCACCCGGTCCGGCTCGAGCGCCTGGACGGCCCCCTCGTCGTGGGTGACGAGGATGATCGCGCCCTCGTAGCGCCGGATCGCGTCCAGCACCTCCGCGCGGGAGGCCGGGTCGAGGTTGTTCGTCGGCTCGTCGAGCAGCAGCACGTTGGCACTCGAGACGACGAGCGAGGCGAGCGCCAACCGGGTCTTCTCGCCGCCCGACAGGACGCCGGCGGGCTTGTGGACGTCGTCCCCGGTGAAGAGGAACGAGCCGAGCACGGAGCGGGCGTCGGTGTCGGTGAGCTGCGGGGCGGCGTACTGCATGTTCTCGAGCACGGTGCGACCGACGTCGAGCGTCTCGTGCTCCTGCGCGTAGTAGCCGATCTTGAGGCCGTGTCCGGGGATGACCATCCCGGTGTCGGGCTGGTCGACCCCCGCGAGGATGCGGAGCATCGTCGTCTTCCCGGCGCCATTGAGGCCGAGGATGACGACGCGGGAGCCCCTGTCGATCGCGAGGTCGACCGCGGTGAAGACCTCGAGGGCGCCGTACGACTTCGACAGGTCCCTCGCGGTGAGCGGGGTCTTGCCGCAGGGGGCCGGCGACGGGAACGTGATCGCGGCCACCTTGTCGGCCTGGCGCTCCCCCTCGATCCCCTCGAGGAGACGCTCGGCGCGCTTGAGCATGTTCTGCGCGGCGACCGCCTTGGTGGCCTTCGCGCGCATCTTGTTGGCCTGGTCGGTGAGCGTCTTCGCCTTGTTCTGGGCGTTGAGCATCTCCCGCTTGCGGCGCTTCTCGTCGGTTTCGCGCTGGACGAGGTAGTGCTTCCAGCCCATGTTGTAGGTGTCGATCGTCGCGCGGTTCGCGTCGAGGTGGAGCACCCGGTTGACGGTCTGCTCGAGCAGGTCGTTGTCGTGGGAGATCACGATGAAGCCGCCCTTGTAGGACTTCATCCAGTCGCGCAGCCACACGATCGAGTCGGCGTCGAGGTGGTTGGTCGGCTCGTCGAGGATGAGCACCTCGGCCCCGGAGAAGAGGATCCGCGCCAGCTCGACCCGCCGGCGCTGACCGCCGGAGAGGGTCTTGAGCGGCTGGTCCATGAGCCGGTCGGGGATGCCGAGCGACTGCGCCATCGCGAGCGCCTCCGACTCGGCGGCATAGCCGCCGCCGGCGTCGAGCGCGTCCTGGGCGCGCTGGTAGCGCCGCATCGCCCGCTCGCGCTCGGTCGGGTTGTCGGACGCCATCTGCTCCTCGGCAGCCCGCATCCGGCGTACGGCGTCGTCGAGGCCACGCGCGGAAAGGATCCGGTCGCGGACGAGCACCTCGGGGTCGCCGACCCGCGGGTCCTGCGGCAGGTAGCCGAGCTCGCCGCTCCGGGTGACGCTGCCGGAGGCGGGCAGGACGTCGCCGGCCAGCACCTTCGTCAGGGTCGTCTTCCCCGCGCCGTTGCGACCGACAAGGCCCACCTTGTCGCCCGGACCGACGCGGAACGTGACGTTCTCCATAAGAAGGCGCGCGCCGACGCGGACTTCCAAGTCATAGGCCGTGATCATGATCGTCACTAGTCTATGGGCGGGGCAGGCTCGCCCCCGATTTCTCGGACGCACCAAGGGGACAGCATGCGTTTCAACCCGAAGGCCCGGCTCGACACCAGCCGGACCCGCGACGTCGGTGGCAGCGGCGGCGGTGGCGGCCTCAGCGGTGGACTGGGCGGTGGGAGCCTGCCGATCCCCGGCGGGAAGGCCGGCGGCGGCATCGGGACGATCGTGGTCCTGCTCGTGCTCTTCCTGGTCGGCCAGTGCACCGGCATCGGTCCCCAGCTCGGTGGGAGCGGCGGCAGCCTGGACACCTCCGCGTTCACCGGCGGCAGCGCCCAGGGTGCCGGCCTCGACGGCCAGTCGTTCGACTACTCCCAGTGCCAGACCGGCGACGACGCGAACGACAACGAGAACTGCGCCCTCGTCGCGGTGGAGAACTCCCTGACCGACTACTGGTCCCAGCAGCCCCAGATGGCGAGCCGGTTCCAGCCGGAGAAGGCGATCGAGGTCTTCCACGGCTCGGTCCAGACCGACGGGTGCGGCAGCGCGACGACCGACGTCGGGCCGTTCTACTGCCCTGGCGACAGCACGATCTACCTCGACACGGCCTTCTACGACACCGTCTTCAAGCAGCTCGGTGGCCAGGACACGACCTTCGTGCGCGCCTACGTGATCGCCCACGAGTACGGCCACCACATCCAGAACCTGCTCGGCACCATGAGCCGGGTCAAGACCCAGCAGGGCGCCACCAGCGACTCGGTCCGGCTCGAGCTCCAGGCCGACTGCTACGCCGGCATGTGGGCCGCCCACGCCGAGGGCGACGGATTCGTCGAGGACATCACCGACCAGGACGTCTCCGAGGGGATCAGCGCCGCGCACGACGTCGGCGACGACTACATCCAGAACAAGATGGGCGGTGGCTCCAACCCGGAGTCCTGGACGCACGGCTCCTCCGCCGAGCGGGAGGCGTGGTTCAAGGCCGGCATGAACGCCGGTGACGACATGAACGCCTGCGACACCTTCTCCGCCCGCGACCTCACCAACCCGTAGGACACCCTCAGCGCCGGCTCACCGCTCGAGCAGCGCCTCGACCAGCGCGGACTGGCGCTGCAGCGTGCGCAGGTGCGGCGCGACCGCGGGGTGCCGGTATTTCGCGGCCAGTGGGCCCTCGCCCGCAGCGACGCGGGCGAGGGCCCACTCCGCGCGCGTGAACGCCGTGTAGACCGCACTCACCTGCGCGCCGAGCACCACCGCGTCCCGGGTCGCCAGGCCCTCGGGCAGTCCCAGGAGGTAGGCGTCGAGCAGCGGCTCGAACTCCTCGCGCGCGGTGAGCAGGTAGAGACCGAGGTCGGCGCCGACCGGGCCGTAGCCCAGGCACGACCAGTCGATCGCGACGAGCCGGTCGCCGTCGCGGCCCGGCAGGTTGCCGGGCACGGGGTCGCCGTGCTGGGCGACCTGCGGGAGGCCGTCGAGCAGGTCGAGGAAGCGGCCGCGCCGCTGCCACAGCGCATGCGCCAGGTCGGCGGCCGTCGTACGCTCCAGCGTCGCCCAGCCGCCCCGGGACTCCACCCGGGCCATCCGGTCCCGGAGCTGGTCGCGCGCCAGCCACCGCACGTGCGCCAGGTCGGCGCCGGCGAAGCGCCCCATCGACAGCGCGACGAAGAGGCCCGAGCTGGCGGCGTCCTCGACCCAGTCGGTGGTGAGGGTGATCCCCTCGGCATCCTCCTCGACGGCCGTCCGGGCGCCGACCAGCCCGGGAGTGTCGTCGACGAGGGCGTACGTCGCGACGTCGGCCGGCCGTCGCCAGTAGGCGAAGTGACGCGGGTCGCTCAGCGCGCCCGGGTCGTACGACGTCGGCGCGGCGAGGCGCTTGATGACGACCGCCCGGTCGCCGACCGCGGCGCGCCACACGCCCAGGGTGGAGGGCCCGCCACCGCCCGGCAGCGGGTGCCACCCGGGCTCGGGCTCCCACATGACTCCGGACGCTAGCCGATGTCGCGGCGCCCGAGGCCCGCTTGGCCCGCGACACTCAGGGCGGCGGCGACCACGGCCAGCAGCACGATCGGCAGCCACCGGACCGGCTCGGCCGGGGCGAGCGCCAACCGGTCGAACGGCGAGAGCCCGCGCAGCCACCCCGGGAAGCGCAGCAGGTCGGCGAAGAACACCACCACGCCGGCGTACACCACCGGGAGCCAGGCCACCGGGAGCCACCGCGGCGCCCAACCGTGGAGGAACCGGGCCACCGCGGCCACGACGAGCACGGCGGGGATGTACTCGAGGACGCTGGCGCCGATGCGCAGCGCGTGGCCGGCCTCCCGGGTCGTGAGCACGTAGCCGCCGCCCAGGCCGACGCCCGCGGCCCCCAGCACGATGATCGTGCCGGCGACCGTGACGACCGTGTGCCCGAGCAGCCACGAGCGACGTGGGAGCCGCGTGACGAGCAGGATCTCGGCGTGGCCCGCCTCCTCCTCGTGCCACGGCCGGTTCGCCGACGAGACCGCGAAGCCCGCCGCGATCACCGCCAGCATGACCGCCGCGGTGCCGTAGAAGCCGTCGACCAGGCTCACCCCGCCCTGCGCGAGCATGTCCGTGACGGCCTGGGAGTCCCCGATGACGTCGCCGACGTCGTTCCCGATGGCGCCGTAGGCGAGGCCACCGAGGAAGAGGCCGCCCGCCCACCCGATCACGCTTCCGCGCTGCAACCTGACCGCCAGCCCGAGACCACCGCGCAGCCGCCCGTCGGCCGGCCCGGCGCTCACGGGACGCAACCCGTCGCCGTAGTCGCGTCGGCCCAGGAGCCAGCCGCCCAGGACCAGCGTCCCGGCCGCCGCGACCACGATCACCGCCAGCGGCCACCAGCGGAGCCCGGAGAAGGCGTGCAACTGCTCGTACCACCCGATCGGGGAGAGCCAGGACAGGACCGGGGCGCCGACGTCGCCGACGGCGCGCAGCGCGTACGCCGCGCCGACCGCCCCGCCGGCGAGGCCGTAGGCCCCCCGCGCCGTCCCCGCGACCTGGGCGGCCACATAGCTGCCGGCGGTGAACACGGCGCCGCAACCGGCCAGTCCCAGGCCCAACCCGAACGAGTCGGCCGGGTCGAGGCCGGTCGAGGCGACGGCGAGCGCACTGAGGACTCCCGCGACGACCGAGACCACGAGGCTCACCGTGACCCCCGACACCGCGGGCGCGAGCCGACCGACCGGCGCGGCGCGGACCAGCTCGTCCCGGCCGGCCTCCTCCTCCGCCCGGGTGTGGCGGACGACGACGAACATGGCCATCACGCCGACCAGCACGGCCCCGAACGCCTGCACCTGCCAGGCGACCTGGCCGCCCACGGTGTCCAGCGCCCGGGTCGGGCCCGCCATCGCGACGTACGCGGGATTGCCGTCGAGCGCGGCGGCGGCCTGGTCCAGCGCGTGCTGCGAGGTGTAGGTCTGCGGGATGCTCACCGCCGTGACCCAGTAGAGCGCGACGAGGCCGACCGTCCACCAGAGCACGAGCCACCGGTCGCGCCGCAGCGCCGCCCGGACGAGCCGCACCGTGCCGGTCACCGGGTCTCCGCGCCGAGCTCGTCGCCGTAGTGGCGCAGGAACAGCTCCTCGAGGGTGGGCGGTCGGCTCGCGAGCGTGCGGATCCCCGCCTCGCCGAGACACCGCATCACGGGGTCGAGCGCGGCCGTGTCCACGGAGAGGCTGACGCGCGACCCGGTGACCACGAGATCGTGGACGCCGGGGATGTCGGCGAGCTCGGGCACCGGACGGTCGAGCTCGGCCGACACCGAGGTGCGCGTGAGGTGTCGCAGCTCGGACAACGTCCCGCTCTCGACCGTCCGGCCCGCCCGGATGATGCTGACCCGGTCGCAGAGCTCCTCCACCTCGGCGAGGATGTGGCTGGAGAGCAGCACGGTGCCGCCGCGTTCGCGGAAGGCCCGCACGTGACGCTGGAACACCGCCTCCATCAGCGGGTCCAGCCCGGAGGTCGGCTCGTCGAGGACGAGCAGGTCCACCTCGGCGGCGAGCGCCGACACGAGCGCGACCTTCTGCCGGTTGCCCTTGGAATAGGTCCGGGCCCGTTTCGTCGGGTCGAGCTCGAACTCCTCGACGAGGGCGGCCCGCCGCTGCCGGTCGAGCCCGCCCCGGAGCCGACCGAGCAGGTCGATGATCTCGCCGCCCGAGAGGTTGGGCCACAGGCTCACGTCCCCGGGGACGTACGCCAGCCGCCGGTGGACCTCCACGCCGTCCCGCCACGGATCGAGCCCGAGGATCCGCGCTGTGCCCGCGTCGCCGCGCAGCAGACCCAGCAGCACGCGGATGGTGGTCGACTTGCCGGCACCGTTGGGCCCGAGGAAGCCGTGCACCTCCCCCGCCGCGACCTGCAGGTCGAGGCCGTCGAGCGCCCGGAAGCGGCCGAAGGTCTTCACCAGCTGCTGGATATCGATGACGGCCGCCGTAGTCACGGTGCTCACGATAGGGATCGCGTGCGCCGTACGACGTCAGCGACGCGTCGCGCCGTCCCGCGGCCGGCGCGCCGGGGCAGCACCACCGACCGGCCCTCGATCTCCCGCTCAGCGGAAGGACCGAAAGTCGTGCCACGCCGCGGCGGCGTCGCTCGCGGCCGGCCCGATCCCGGTGAGCGGAAGGGCTGGTACTCGGCCGCGAGGGCCGATGCCAGCATCGCGCTGTGACGTCGCTCACGCCGTGACAACCGACCCGCCGGGAGGGCCAGTGACACACACCAGCGCCGAAGACGCACCGATGACCACGACGGTGGGACCGCCTCCAGGCGACGTCAGCATCGCCGTCTCCGGGGTCTCGAAGGTCTTCACGACCAAGAAGGGCAACGTCGAGGCGCTCCGCGACATCGAGCTCGACGTCGCTGCAGGTGAGGTGGTGTCGATCATCGGCCGCTCCGGATGCGGGAAGTCGACGCTGCTGCGCATCATGGCCGGCCTCCTCGGTCCGACCGCGGGCAACGTCACCATCAACGGCCAGCCGCTGTGGCGTGGCGGCTCCGTCGACTCCTCCGTCGTCCAGAAGCTGGGCGTCGTCTTCCAAGACGCCAACCTGCTCCCCTGGTTCGACGTCATCGACAACATCGCCCTGCCGCTGAAGCTGCGCGGCGTGGACAAGACGACCCGCCGTCGGCGCGCCACGGAGCTCCTCGACCTCGTCGGACTCGGCGGGTTCGCCGGCTCCTATCCGCGCGAGCTCTCCGGCGGGATGCGACAGCGCGTCGCCATCGCCCGGGCGCTCAGCCGCGACCCCGAGCTGCTGCTCATGGACGAGCCGTTCGGCGCCCTCGACGCGCTCACCCGGGAGCGGATGAACCTCGAGGTGCAGCGCATCGTCGCCGCCACGGAGGCCACGGTCGTCTTCGTCACCCACGACATCGCCGAGGCGGTCTTCCTCGGCGACCGCGTCGTCCAGATGACGCCCCGCCCGGGCCGCATCGAGGAGACCACCGACGTCCACCTCGCACGCCCCCGCTCCATGGACGTGCAGACCACCCCGGAGTTCGGCACCCTCGTGCGCCATCTGCGCCACTCGTTGGAAGGAGAGCTGTGAGCACTCGACTCCGTCGCGGCCTGCCCTGGCTCGCCACGCTGCTGCTCGTCGTCGTGATGATCGCCGTGTGGGAGGTGGTGGTGCGCGCCATGGACGTCTCCTCCCTGATCCTGCCGCCGCCGTCGATGATCGCCGACCGGCTCGGCGAGATGCTGCGGGAGTCCGAGACCTGGCACCACACGCTCATCACCGCGATGGAGACGGTCTTCGGGTTCGCCATCGCGGTCGTCTCCGGCGTGGCCGTCGGGGTGCTCATCGGCAAGGTGGCGTGGCTCGAGACCACGCTCCGGCCGATCATCGTCGGCATCCAGGTGGTCCCGAAGGTGGCCCTCGTGCCGCTGTTCGTCATCTGGTTCGGCTTCGGGATGACGAGCAAGGTCGTCGTCGCGGCGATCCTCGCCTTCTTCCCGATCATGCTCAACGTGCTCCTCGGGGTGAAGTCGCTCGACCAGGGGCATCGCGACGTCATGCGTTCGCTCAACGCCAGCCGGGTCCAGACGTTCCTCAACCTCGAGGTCCGCAGCGTGATGCCGTACCTCCTGGCCGGCATGGAGACCGGGATCGTCTTCGCGATCATCGGAGCCATCGTCGGGGAGTATCTCGGCGGCAGCGACGGGCTGGGCTTCATGGTCGTCACGACGCTCAACCAGTTCGACGCGCCCGGGCTCTTCGGCGTGATCGTCATCCTCTCGGTGCTCGGTCTGGTGCTGTACGCCCTCGTCTACTCCCTCAAGCGGGTCCTCATCCCGTGGCACGAGTCGGTCTACGCCCAGAGGCTCGACGGGTGAGCGTGCTCGCGTCCGGTACGCCGATGTGCGACCGCCCCGAGACCGCGGAGCCGGTGCCGAAGTCGGCGCTCGGCCGGGCCCACCGTCTCTTCAGCTGCTTCCACTACGACGAGACCCGGCTGACCCTGTCGGAGCTGAGCCGCCGCTCGGGGCTCCCGCTGTCCACGACCCACCGGATGGTCACCGAGATGGTGCGCCTCGGCATGCTCGACCGCGACCGGGACGACCGCCTCTGCATCGGGGTCAACCTCTGGCGACTCGGGCTGCTGGCCGGCACCTACGGCATCCAGCGGGTCGCACTGCCCTACATGCAGGACCTCTACGCGACCACGGGCCTGCCGATCCACCTCGCCATCCCGCAGGGCGAGCAGACCACGGTCGTGGAGAGCCTGCGCCCGCTCGAGCAGCGTCTCGAGCGGCCCCGGATCGGGCAGCACGACCCGATGCACGTCGTCGGCAACGGCATGGCGATCCTCGCCTTCAGCGATCCGCCGCTCCAGCAGCGCTATCTTGCGCGCCTCGCGTGCACGGAGGCCGAGGACGTACGCCGCGAGCTCGCCCGCACCCGCACGATCGGCTACTCGGTGAGCACGCGGCGGACCGGCCCGAGCATCGCGATCGGCGCGCCCGTGCTCGACCGGGGCGGCCGTCCCCTTGCGGCCATCTCGATCATCGTGCCGCCGGGATCAGCCGTGACGCCGTACGGCCATCTCATGCGTGACACCGCACACGCGGTCCAGCGGATGGCCTGGGACCAAGCCCTCGTCTAGCCGCCCAACCCCCGAGGAGGAGACTCGATGTCGACCCAGCCCACCCCCGCCCTCTCCCGTTCCCTGTGGTCCAGGCTCGGGACGCGCGAGCCGACGCTGACGCGCGGCGGCTTCCTGCGCGCGGCCGCCGCCGGCCTCTTCGCGACCGGTGCCGCCGGCAGCCTCGCGGCCTGCGGCGCCGCGGACAGCGCCTCCGGCGGCGGCTTCACCTACGCGAGCATCCTGCCGTTCGACACGCTCACCTTCATCCCCGAGATGATGGGGACGGCCGGCGGCTACCTCTCCGACCAAGGCGTCGACATGAAGGTCGAGATCGCGCGCGGCACCGCCCAGGCGATGCAGACGGTCCTGGCGGGCAAGGCCCCGGTGGTGCGTCCGTCCATGATCGACCTCGCCACCGCGCGGACGACCGCCAAACAGCCCCTGGTCGCGATCGGGACCGTGATGCGCGGCCCGTCGGTGGTGCTCAACTACGCGAAGAACGACGCCCTCGACGACCCCACGAAGCTGGTCGGGAAGACCGTCGGCATCCCGTCGAAGGGCGGGACCAGCGAACAGACCCTGCTCCTGATGCTCACCGACGCGGGCGTCGACCCCGACGATGTGAAGCGCCAGGTCGTCGGACAGTCGCCCTCGACCTGGGAGCTCGTCCGCCGCGGCCAGCTCGCCGGCTTCATCTCGGGCATCGACGTCAGCCTCATCATCCAGAGCCAGTACGACGACGCCGCGGCACTCGACCCGGGGAAGTACTCCTCGATCCAGTCGACGACGCAGATCTATGTCACGACCGAGGATGCGGTCCAGAAGCAGGCCGACAAGCTCACGGGCTTCCTCTCGGCGATCCGGGCGAGCATGCAGGCCGTGATCGACGACCAGAGCCGGGCCAAGAGCATCCAGACGCTGCGCAAGAAGTACCACTTCGCCACGCTCGACGACGACGCCATCGCGAAGCGTGCCTTCGACGTGTACGTCGACCTGTGGACCACCCAGGCCAACGGCCGCAAGCTGCTCGAGACCGACCAGGAGAAGTGGGTCGCCGGCATCGAGAAGCTGCAGAAGCTCGGCTACATCTCCGGGGTCTCGAAGCCCGAGACCTGGATGACGAACGACCTGCTGAAGGCCTGAGTGGGCAGGATCCCACCGACCGGTCCCCGCAGCCGAAGGGCTGCGGGGACCGGTTCGTCATCTCAGCGGCGCCGCACCACGCGGCGCGGAGCCGACCCGAGCCGGAGCCGGTCCGGCGCGCGGGTCAGTCGTCGTGGATCACGAGCGCCCCGTCGGCCACCGTGGCGGGGCAGCCGTCGCGCAGCAGCGCGTAGGCCTCCTCGGGCACGTCCATGACCGCGGGGACCCGGAGGACCGCGAGGGTGAGCGCGAGCTTGGCGTTGAGGCGCCGGGTGACGATCGCGGCCGGTGCCTTGTCCTGCAGTTGGGCGAGATGGAGCTGCCCGGACCAGCCCGAGGAGCCCTTCGCGCCCGGCATGACCAGGACCGTGCCGGCCACGCTCCGGCCGCGCTGTGGGTGGCCGACCTCCACGATGTTCCCGGTCCGTGGGTCGATGCCGCCCCAGCCCGGGATCTCGCTGGTGCACAGCAGGACGGGTCCATGGGCACGCCCCGGCACCAGGGTCCGCACGGGGAAGCTCCGCTGGCTCATGCCGCCGGTCGCTCGCTGGCGCTCGCTCATGCCTCCCACCTCCCGGTCAGCGCCGCGCGGACGCAGGCCTCGGTGTCGCCGAACCGGCCCTCGATCCCCATGATCGGCGGCAGGTAGTGGACCTGCTTCGCCGAGTCGGTGGCGAAGCGCCGGGCTCCCGGAGGGACGAACTGGCCGATCGCGGGACAGGTGTCGGCCATGACCCGCCCACCGGCGCGCTCGATGATCTCGACCCAACCGTTGCGGCGCGCCACCTCGCGGAGCGCGCTCGGGGTGAAGACCCAGAACGTGACGCCCGGGTCGATCCGCCGGCCCTCGAGGAGACGGGCCACCTCGCGCACCTGGCTCAGGGCCGCGTGCGGGCAGCCGATCATCACGAAGTCGATCTCGTCCCCCGTCGCCGTCGAGTTCAGGTGCTCGACGACGCGGTCGACGTCCGCGCGGGTGAACCGCAGCTCGTCGACCGGCTCACGGCCCCCGAGAGCCTGCTCGACGCTCGCGGCCTCCGCCGTGACGCCGGGGATGTGGTAGAGCTCGACGTCGCCCGAGGAGTTCGCCGCTGCGCCGAACTGCTTGATCGCGACCGGGTCCACCGGCCCCGCGATGCCCTCGATGACCGGGATCTCGTCGCGCAGGTGCCATCCGAGGAAGTAGCCGAGGACGCTCCAGTCGAAGACCGACTCCACGGGCACGTCCAGCCGGACGAGATGGGTCGCCAGCCGATTCTCCGGAAGGTGCAGGCCGGCGTACGGGATGCGTCCGGTGAGCATGGCGGCCGCGGCCGACTCCCGGCCCTCGGTGTTGGTGCGCGCCCCCAGGACGGAGTTGATGTAGGGCACGGCCGAGGACTCCATCCACGCGCAGTGCTCGCCTCGCGCCGGCACGTTGCCGACCTGGTACGGCGTGCAGGTGCTCAGGATGCTGACGCCCCGGGAGGCCAGGTAGTCCTCGCTGACCGTGATCTCCTTGTTCGTCTCCTCGCTCAGCCCCTGCAGCTCCCAGAGCTCACGGTCGCGCGGCCCGATCAGCTGGCAGCTGTGGGCGCGGACCGGAGGGACGTCGACCGGGTGGTCGGCGTTGAGCGCGAACTCCGAGAAGAGCGCGACCGGGTCGGAGGTGCCGAGCACCCGGCTGTGACGTGGACCGAAGATGGTCGCGCCGCACACGTTGTCGGTCTCGACGAGCCGCTCGGCGCCCAGGATCTCGCCGTAGCGGACCAGCAGGTCCATGGCGGCGGCCACGGCCTCGCCGTCGCTGCCGTCGGCCATCGCCCGCTCCTCGTCGGTCAATTGGAGGGACCCCGTGCCGAAACCCGTCATGCCGCCCGCCTTCCGTCGTGGTTGCCGTCAGGCAACCACCGCCCCGCCCGAGGGCTGAACACCGCTTCCGGTCGCTGGAAGCGCCGCGCCGACCACACGCGTGCCATCGGAAGGCGGCCGCCGCCGGATCCCGCTCACCGGAAGGTAGAGATCAGCGCGGTCGCACCGGCAGCCTCACGACCCGGCGTTGTGAACCTCGATCCGGACGGCCGCGGCATCGCGGACGGCCTGGTCGAGGGTCTCCCGCCGCGGCTCTGGTACGGCGAGCCACGGCTCGACCACGCTCAGACCCACCAGCCGGGCGTCGGCGAGCACCTCCCCGACGGCCGCGTGGTCGCCGCCGGTGACGAGCGGGCCGTCCAGCCCGGCGAGGACACGAGCGGCGTGGTCGGCCGCGGCCTCGTAGGCCTCACGGGCCTGGTTGGCCCGTCGTCGGGCGAAGCGCTGCTGGCTCCACCCGCCCGCCTTCGTCCGGCCCTGCACGTGGCGGCGGCCGACCTTGTGGGCCGACAGCTCCTCTCCCGCGACGCGGGCGACGGCGAACCCGCCCTTGCGCACAAGGAGAACGCCCCAGTCGGCGGGCGGCGCCGCGGCCGCCGCCAGCGCGCGGGGCACCGGGCCGCCGGCGTACTCCTGGGCGAAGGGAAGGCGCGCGGCGAAGGTCGAGCCGTCCTCGGCGACGCCGTGGAGCGCGCCGCCGGCGACGGAGAGCACCGTGCGCCCGTGCCGGGTCTCGAAGTTCGTGACCCACCGCTCCACCCGCGCCGGCGCCACGGCGACCAGCGGCATCAGAGACCGCCGTCCGTACGCGCCACCACGGGATTCACTCTCGGGCTCCGCTCAGCGCTGGTAGAGCACGGCGAAACGCTCCAGCACGACCGGCATCGTCGGCGAGAACCCCCGACCGTGGGCGGCGTAGGTGGTGAAGAACCGCTCGTGCACCTCGCGCCAGTAGCGCAGTGAGCGGTCACCCTCGCCCTCGAGGAACGCGTGCTCCTCGCCCACCTCGTCGAACGGCACGACGTCGACTCGAGTGGTCGCCAGCAGCGCGCGCGGGTGGCCGCCGCCGTCCAGGACGATCCCCAGACCTCCGACGCTCGGGACGGGCTCGCCGGCCGCCTCGTAGTCCCACAGCGCGCTCGCGGTCGCGGTCTTCGTCCCCTCGAGCACGAGCGCCAGCAGCTCGTCGGCCTGCGTGGCGGTGCCGCCGAAGGACCAGGCGGGCGGCTGCAGGGACTCCAGGGCGGTCGGCCCGAAGTAGCCCGGCAGCTGGCTCAGGCGCGCGCGGCGCCGCGCCTCGGCCCAGAACGCCGAGACCTCCGCCTCGAAGGAGCCGTCGGCGGAGGTCTCGGTCATGGGGACCAGGGTGTCAGACGTTGAAGCCCAGGGCCCGCAGCATCTCGCGGCCGTCGGGCGTGATCTTGTCCGGGCCCCACGGCGGCATCCAGACCCAGTTGATGTGGACGTCGTTGACGATGCCGTCGAGCGCGGTCGAGGTCTGGTCCTGGATCACGTCGGTCAGCGGGCACGCCGCCGACGTCAGGGTCATGTCGATGACGACCTTCGACTCCGGCTCGATGTGGACCCCGTAGACCAGGCCCAGGTCGACGACGTTGATCCCCAGCTCGGGGTCGACGACGTCCTTCATCGCCTCCGTGACGTCCTCGATCGTGAGGGTGGCGCCCTCGGCGACGCTCGTCTGGAGACCGCCGTCGTGGCCGGTCTGTGTGGTCTGCTCGGTCTGCTCGGTCATCAGGCCTCCTGGGACAGGGACTGGCCGGAGAGCGACTGAGCCGTCGCGTCCTTCCAGGCCATCCACGACAGCAGCGCGCACTTCACGCGCGCCGGGAACTTCGCGACACCGGCGAAGGCGATGCCGTCCTCGAGGACCTCCTCGTCGGGCTCCACCGTGCCCTTCCCCTGCATCAGGGTCAGGAACTCGTGGTGGATCGCCATGGCCTCCTCCACGGACCTGCCGATGACGAGGTCGGTCAGCACCGAGGCGGACGCCTGCGAGATGGAGCAGCCGACGGCGTCGTACGAGACGTCCTCGACGGTTGCCGCCTCGCCCTCGCCGGCGAGGTGCACGCGGAGCGTGATCTCGTCGCCGCAGGTCGGGTTGACGTGGTGGACCTCCGCCTCGTGCGGGTCGCGCAGGCCCTGGTGGTGGGGATTCTTGTAGTGGTCCAGGATGATCTCCTGGTACAACGCATCCAGATCAGCACTCATGACACTCACCCCAACTTGAAGTAGGAGCGGGTGTATTCCAGGGCCTCGATGAGGGCGTCGATCTCGGCCGGCGTCGTGTAGAGGTACGACGACATCCGGGTCGAGCTCTGCACCCCGAACCGGGCGTGCGCCGGCTTCGCGCAGTGGTGTCCGGCGCGGACCGCGACGCCGCGGCTGTCGAGCACCTGCGCGACGTCGTGGGGGTGGACACCCTCGAGCTCGAACGACACCGCTCCTCCGCGCTTCGCCGCGTCGAGCGGGCCGAGGACGGTGAGACCCTTGACGGTCTGCAGCCCCTCGAGGGCGTACGCCGTGATGGCCTGCTCGTGGCGGTGGATCGCGTCCATGCCGATGTGGGAGAGGTAGGTCAGCGCAGCGCCCAGACCGACGGCCTCCACGATCGGCGGGGTGCCGGCCTCGAACTTGTGCGGGATGCCGGCGTAGGTCGAGCGCTCCATCCGGACCGTCTCGATCATCTCCCCACCACCGAGGAACGGCGGCAGCTGCTCGAGCAGCGCCCGACGGCCCCACAGGACGCCGATGCCGGTCGGGCCGACCGTCTTGTGGCCGGTGAAGGCCACGAAGTCCGGTCGCTCGTCGTCGGCCATCGCGGCGAGGTCGATCGGGAGCTGCGGCGCGGCCTGCGAGGCGTCGACCACGACGATCGCGCCCACGGCGTGGGCCTTCTTGGCGATCTCGGCGATCGGGTTGAGTGTGCCGAGCATGTTGGAGACCCAGGTGAGCGAGACGACCTTGGTCCGCTCGTTGACCAGCTCGTCGATCGTCGAGGTGTCGAGCTCGCCGCCGTCGGTGAGACCGAACCAGCGCAGCGTCGCACCGGTGCGCTCGGTGAGGAGCTGCCACGGCACGATGTTGGAGTGGTGCTCCATCTCGGTGATGACGACCTCGTCGCCCTCGCCGACCTGGAGCGGGCCACGCCACGCGAGCGTGTTCGCCACGAGATTGAGCGCCTCGGAGGCGTTCTTGGTGAAGATCACCTCGTCGCGGTCGGGCGCGCCGAGGAACCCGGCGACCACGTCGCGGGCGCCCTCGAACGCCTGGGTCGCCTCCGCACCGAGGTGGTGCATCGCGCGGGCGATGTTGGCGTTGTGCCGCTCGAGGTGGTCGACCATCGTGTCGATCACGATCTGCGGCTTCTGCGACGTGTTGGCGCTGTCGAGGTAGACCAGCGACAGGCCGTCCTCGAAGGTGCGCTCGAGGATCGGGAAGTCCTTGCGGACGACCTCGAGCTCGGGCAGCAGCCCGGGGATCTCACTCATGGCGACTCTCTTCCGGCTGTCGGTGGTTCAGACCGCGGCCTTGATGAACCTGTCGTAGCCGTTGGCCTCCAGCTCCTCGGCGAGCTCGGCGCCGCCCGACTCCGCCACCCGGCCGTCGACGAACACGTGGACGTAGTCCGGCTGCACGTAGCGCAGGATCCGGGTGTAGTGGGTGATGAGCAGGACGCCCTTGTGCTCGCGCTCACGGAACCGGTTGATGCCCTCGGAGACGATCTTGAGGGCGTCGATGTCGAGGCCGGAGTCGGTCTCGTCCAGGATCGCGACCTTCGGGTCGAGCAGGTCGAGCTGGGCCATCTCGTGGCGCTTCTTCTCACCGCCGGAGAAGCCTTCGTTGACCGAGCGCTGGGCGAAGGAGGTGTCGAGGTTCATCGCGTCGAGCGCGCCGTTGACGTCCTTGACCCAGGTGCGCAGCTTCGGCGCCTCGCCGTCGAGGGCCGTCTTCGCCGTCCGCAGGAAGTTCGACACCGAGACGCCGGGGACCTCGACGGGGTACTGCATCGCGAGGAAGAGGCCGGCGCGGGCGCGCTCGTCGACGGTCATGGCGAGCAGGTCCTCGCCGTCGAGCGTGACGCTGCCCCCGGTGATGGTGTACTTCGGGTGGCCCGCGATGGAGTAGGCCAGCGTCGACTTGCCCGAGCCGTTCGGGCCCATGATCGCGTGGGTCTCGCCGTCGCCGATGGTCAGCGTGACGCCCTTGAGGATCTCCTTGGGGCCGTCCTCGGTCTCGACCGAGACCTTCAGGTCCTTGATCTCGAGATTGCTCACTGCGGGGTGACTCCGTTCAGGGTGGTGGTGGTGTCGACGTACACGTCGTCGCCGTCGACACGGACGGGGAAGGTCGCGACCGGCTCGGTCGCGGGGAGCGCGTCGGGCTTGCCGGTGCGCAGGTCGAAGCGCGAGCCGTGCAGCGCGCACTCGATGTGGCAGTCCTCGACGTCGCCCTCCGAGAGGGGGTAGAGCGCGTGGGAGCACATGTCCTCCACGGCGAACACCTCCTCGCCCTCGCGCACGAGAACGACGTCCTGGGCGCCGACGGTGGCGGTGAACGCCGCGTCGCCGCTCAGCTCGGACAGCGCGCAGGCACGCTCGAACGTCATCGGGGCCCCCGGACGATTGTTCGTCGGGGAGCAAAGCGGAGGAGCGAAGAATCGGCTGGGGTGATCATGCCGGAAGCGCCTTCAGGACGTTCTTGGCGAGCTCGGCCTCGACCGTCTCGGTGAGCTTGTCCTCGATCTCGGGGACGCCGATCTGGCGGATGAGGTCGAAGAAGAAGCCGTGCACGACGAGCCGACGGGCCTCGGACTCCGAGACGCCGCGCGAGCGCAGGTAGAAGAGCTGCTCGTCGTCGAAGCGGCCGGTCGCGGACGCGTGGCCCGCGCCCTCGATCTCGCCGGTCTCGATCTCCAGGTTGGGGACGGAGTCGGCCTGGCAGCCGTCGGTGAGGACGAGGTTGCGGTTCTCCTCGTAGGTCTCGATGCCCTCGGCGACCTTGCGGATCAAGACGTTGCCGATCCAGACCGCGTGCGCGCCCTCGCCCTGCAGCGCGCCCTTGTAGACGACGTGCGACTTCGTCTTCGGGGCGGTGTGGTCCACGAAGAGGCGGTGCTCGATGTGCTGGCCCTCGTCGGCGAAGTAGAGGCCGAGCATCTCGACCGAGCCGCCGGGGCCGGCGTACTCCGCCGTGGCGTCGTGACGGACGACGTCGCCGCCGAACGAGATCGCGACGTGCTTGAGCGTCGCGTCGCGCCCGACCTTGGCGTGCTGGGTGGAGTGGTGGACGGCATCGTCGGCCCAGTCCTGGAGCGAGACGAGGGTCAGCTCGGCGCCGTCCTCGACGACGATCTCGATGTTGTCCGCGACGACGGCGGAGCCGTCGAAGGCGAGCACGACGGTGGCCTTGGAGAACTTCTCCGCGACGATGACCGCGTGGCCGGCGCCGGCGGTCTCGCTGCCGGTGCCGTGGTGGCGGACCACGGTGGCGCCGGGCGCCACCGTCTCGGCCGGGACGCGGACCAGCGTGGCGCCCGTCGCGGCGGCCCAGGCCCGCGCGGAGATGCGGTCGGTCGGGACCAGGCCGGACGACCCGCGCAGCGGCGAGTCCGCGGCGATCGTCTCGACGACGACGCCCTCGGCCGGCTCGACCTCGAGCTTCACCGCACCCTCGGCGAACGGAGCGTCCTGGTGGATCCCGCGCAGTCGCTTGAGCGGCGTGAAGCGCCAGATCTCCTCACGACCGGTCGGCACCGCGTGGTCCGCGAGGTCGAAGGAGCCCTCGGGGTGGAGATGGGACTCCACCTTGTCGAGCTCGAGCGCGTCGCGGACCTGGTCAACAGTGGCCGTCATGCGGGGTCCCCTTCAAAGTGCGAGTGCGGCGAGCAGTGTGACGGGGTGCTCATCCGACAGCACCCTCCATCTGCAGTTCGATCAGTCGGTTGAGCTCCAGGGCGTACTCCATCGGGAGCTCCTTGGCGATCGGCTCGACGAAGCCGCGCACGATCATCGCCATCGCCTCGTCCTCGGCCATGCCCCGGGACATGAGGTAGAACAGCTGGTCGTCGGACACCTTCGAGACCGAGGCCTCGTGGCCCATCGACACGTCGTCCTCGCGGATGTCGACGTAGGGGTAGGTGTCGGAGCGCGAGATCTGGTCGACCAGCAGCGCGTCGCAGAGCACGTTGGACTTCGAGCCCGTGGCGCCCTCGTTGACCTGGATGAGGCCGCGGTACGACGTCCGGCCACCGCCACGGGCGACCGACTTGCTCAGGATGGAGCTGGAGGTGTGCGGCGCGGCGTGGACCATCTTGGCCCCGGCGTCCTGGTGCTGGCCCTCGCCGGCGAAGGCGATGGAGAGCGTCTCGCCCTTGGCGTGCTCACCCATGAGGTAGACGGCGGGGTACTTCATCGTCACCTTGGAGCCGATGTTGCCGTCGACCCACTCCATCGTCGCGCCCGCCTCGCAGACGGCACGCTTGGTGACGAGGTTGTAGACGTTGTTGGACCAGTTCTGGATGGTGGTGTAGCGGACGCGCGCGTTCTTCTTGACGATGATCTCGACGACCGCGGAGTGCAGCGAGTCGGAGGAGTAGATCGGCGCCGTGCAGCCCTCGACGTAGTGGACGTAGGAGTCCTCGTCGGCGATGATCAGGGTCCGCTCGAACTGGCCCATGTTCTCGGTGTTGATCCGGAAGTAGGCCTGCAGCGGGATGTCGACGTGGACGCCCTTCGGCACGTAGATGAACGAGCCGCCCGACCACACCGAGGTGTTGAGCGCGGCGAACTTGTTGTCGCCGACCGGGATGACGGTGCCGAAGTACTCCTTGAAGAGCTCCTCGTGCTCCTTCAGCGCGGTGTCGGTGTCGACGAAGACCACACCCTGGGACTCGAGGTCCTCACGGATCTGGTGGTAGACGACCTCCGACTCGTACTGAGCAGCGACGCCCGCGACGAGGCGCTGCTTCTCCGCCTCCGGGATGCCGAGCTTGTCGTAGGTGTTCTTGATGTCGGCCGGAAGGTCGTCCCAGGTCGCGGCCTGCTTCTCCGTGGAGCGGACGAAGTACTTGATGTTGTCGAAGTCGATCCCCGACAGGTCCGAGCCCCAGGTCGGCATCGGCTTGCGCCGGAAGAGCTTGAGGCCCTTCAGGCGCAGGTCGAGCATCCACTGCGGCTCGCTCTTCTTGCTCGAGATGTCGCGGACGACGTCCTCGTTGAGACCGCGCTGCGCGGTCTCGCCGGCGACGTCCGGGTCGGCCCAGCCGAACTCGTACTTCCCGATGCCCTTGAGCTCCGGGTTGAGCTCCTCGATGGAGGTCATGTCGTGACCTGCTCCTTCTTCCTGGTCGAGCTGGTGGACTTCTTGGCGGCCTTGAGCGGCGTGGTGGTCGTGGTGCGTACGGCGGGAGCCGGCCGGCCCGGGTCCGGGCCGTGCGCGAGGGGGATGTGGGTGGTGCAGACCCCGTCGCCGTGCGCGATCGTGGCGAGCCGTTGGACGTGGGTGCCGAGCACCTCGCCGATCGCCTCGGTCTCCGCCTCGCACAGCTGCGGGAACTCGTGGGCCACATGGGCGACCGGGCAGTGCTGCTGGCACAGCTGCTCCCCCACGCCGCTTCCTCCGAGCTCCGGGACGTCCTTGACCGAGGCGGCGTAGCCCGAGGCGGTGAAGACCTCGGCGAGCGCCTCGGCGGGCGACAGCGACGCGTCGCGCGCGGCGACGGCCTCGAAGCCCTGCTTGATGAACGCCGCGCGCCGGGCGGCGAATTCCCGCACGCTCTCCTCGCCGGCCGTGTCGGACAGGTAGCGCAGCGCGGCGACCGCCAGGTCGTCGTACTGCTGGTCGAAGCCCTCACGTCCCTGGTCGGTGAGCGCGAAGACCCGGGCGGGGCGGCCACGCCCGCGCACCTTCGCGCGGGACTCGCGCGCCTCGACGGCGCCCTCCTCGACGAGGACCTCGAGGTGGCGGCGGACCGCCGCCGGTGTCAGGTCGAGCCGCTCGGCGAGCGCCGCGGCGGTCGAGGGGCCGTCGACGAGGATGGACCGTGCGACGCGGTGACGCGTCGACCGGTCGCTGTGTCCCTCCTTCGCAGAGAGAGGCGCCTCGTCGAATTTCACAACACCATTGTGACGATATTGCCGGGAGGGCTTCAAGGAAGGTCACCCTTACCTGCCCGGTGAGCCTGCTCACGGCCGGTCCGCACCCTTTCCCGAGAGCGTCCCTGAGAGGTTCCTGACCCGATTCCGCCCGGAGGCGACGACCTTCCTAGACTGGCGCGGTGTCCCGAGGTGTTGCCGAGCCTGCCGTGGAGGTCCGTGACCTTCGCATGACCTACGGCACCAAGACCGCCGTCGATGGTCTCACCCTCGACGTCGCCCGCCACAGCATCACCGCCGTCCTCGGGCCGAACGGCGCCGGCAAGACGACGACGCTGGAGACCTGCGAGGGCTACCGCAAGCCCCAGGCCGGCACGGTCCGCGTGCTCGGGCTCGACCCGGTCGCCCAGCGCGACGAGCTGCTCCCCCGCGTCGGCGTGATGCTTCAGGGCCAGGGCGCGTGGAGCGGGGTGCGCGCGATGGAGATGCTGCGCCACATCGCCCGACTCCACGCCGACCCGATCCCGGTCGACCTGCTCGCCGAGAGACTCGGCCTCGCCGAATGCGGCCGCACGCCCTACCGCCGGCTGTCGGGTGGCCAACAACAGCGCCTCGGACTCGCGATGGCGCTCGTGGGCCGCCCCGAGATCGTGTTCGTGGACGAGCCGACCGCCGGGATGGACCCGGCCGCTCGTCGTACGACCTGGGCGCTGCTCCGCGAGCTCCGCGACGACGGCGTCACCGTCGTGCTCACCACGCACTACCTCGAGGAGGCCGAGCAGCTGGCCGACCGGGTCCACATCATCGACCACGGCCGGCTGATCGCCTCCGGCTCTCCCCTCGAGCTCACCCGCGGCGGGTCGTCGGCCACCATCCGGCTCGTCGTGACGCGCCCGTTCCCGCCGGGCGCTCCCGACTCGCTGCGCGCGACGCTGGGCGCCGACACCGAGGTGGTGCAGCTCGACGAGCGGTCGCTGCGACTGACCGGGCCCGCCGACGCCACCACGCTCGCCAAGGTCTCGCGCTGGTGCGAGGAGAACGGCGTCCTGCCCGAGTCGCTCACGCTCGGCCAGCGCAACCTCGAGGACGTCTTCCTCGAGCTCACCGGACGGGAGCTCAGCCATGACTGACCTGCCAGGAGTGCCGGGCGTCTCCGGCGTGTCGGGTCGCCCGGACGCCACGGTCCCGGCCCACGCCGGCACCTTCACGCCGTCGCCCGGCGGCGCCCCGCTGCTCCGGCAGGTGCTCGCCCAGGCCTCCATGGAGGCACGGCTGATGCTGCGCAACGGCGAGCAGCTCCTGCTCGCCGTGGTCATCCCCGTCATCGTCCTCATCGGCGGCGTCAAGGGCGGTCAACACCTCGACCTCAACGAGTCCGACCCGCTCGTGGACATCTTCACACCCGGCGTGCTCGCCCTCGCGATCATGTCGACCTCGTTCACCTCGCTCGCCATCGCGACCGGCTTCGAGCGGCGGTACGGCGTGATCAAGCGCCTCGGGGCCTCGCCGCTGCCGCGCGTGGGGCTGCTCGCCGGCAAGGTCCTCGCGCTGCTGTGCGTCGAGGTGCTGCAGATGTTCGTCATCGGCGGCGTCGGCCAACTTCTCGGCTGGTCGCCGAAGCCCGAGGTCGTCGGCTTCGTGCTCGCGATCGTCCTCGGCACCGCCGCCTTCGCCGCGCTCGGGCTCTTCGTGGCCGGCACGCTGCGGGCCGAGGCGACGCTCGCCGCCGCCAACCTCATCTACCTGCTGCTGATGGCCGGCGGCGCCGTCGTACTCCCGCTCTCGGCCTACGGCGCGTTCGGCCACGTCGCCCGCTGGCTGCCCTCGGGGGCGCTCGGCGAGGCCGTCCGCGGCGCCCTGCTCGACGGCGTGGTCCGCTGGCGCGACCTCGGCGTCCTCCTCCTCTGGGCCGCGCTCGGCACCGGACTGACCGCAAGGACCTTCAAGTGGGAATGACCGCTCCCGCCGCCGTACGCCGCATCGACCTCGCCGGCTGGGTCAAGCCACTCGGCTGGGCCGCGCTCGTCGCCAACTGCGTGCTGGTCGTCACCGGCGGCGCCGTCCGCCTCACCTCGTCGGGCCTCGGCTGCCCGACCTGGCCACGCTGCACCGACCGCGGCCTGACGCCGCACGGCGAGCTCAACGTCCACTCCGCCATCGAGTTCAGCAACCGGCTGCTCACCTATCCCCTGGTGATCATCGCGATCCTGACCTTCGTGGCGGCGTGGCAGAGCGGCCGCCGTGACCTCCGCAACGTCGCGCTCCTCGCCGCGCTCGGCATCCCGGCGCAGGCCGTCGTCGGCGGGATCTCCGTCCTCACCGACCTCAACCCGTGGGTCGTCTCGCTCCACCTGGTCTGCTCGATGGCCATCATCGGCCTCACGGTGCTGTTCCTCTGGCGCGTCTATGCGCCGGCGGCCCCGGTCGTCCGCGGTCCGGTCGTCCTGCTCGCCTGGGCCAACTTCGCGGTCGCCTGGCTCGTGCTCTACGCCGGCACCGTCGTCACGGGCGCCGGCCCCCACGCCGGCGACGCCGACTCCCCGCGCAACGGCCTCGATCCACTGCAGATGTCGCAGGTCCACGCCGACCTCGTCTGCCTCTTCATCGGTCTCACCGTGGGCCTGCTCATCGCGTCGTACGCCCTCAAGGCGCCGGCCGCCACCCGCCAGGCCGCCTGGGTGCTCCTCGCCGTCGAGCTCGCCCAGGCGGCGATCGGGTGGGTGCAGTACTTCACCGACCTGCCGATCGTCCTCGTCATGTTCCACATGCTCGGCGCCGCCCTCATCTCCGCGGCCGTCACCTGGGTCCTGCTGCGCATCCGCCACGCCGCCGCCGAGTAGTCACCCATTCCCGCCGAGAAGTCACCCATTCCCACTGACCTCTCGGTCGGAACGAGTGACCTCTCAGCGCGCGGGCAGGTGGCGCGACCAGCCCGAGGCGCAGATGAGCGTGCAGCACAGCGAGACCAGGGCGACGGTGCCGAGCATCGTCACGTAGCCGAACCAGTGATGGAGCCCGGCGAGCACGGCCGGGAGCAGGAACCCGAGGTAGGCGAGCGAGTAGTAGACACCGGTGAGGCCGGCCCGTTCGTCGGGCTCGGCGATGCGCTGGACCTCGAGCAGGCCCGACACGACGGCGATCCCGTACGCCGCACCGAGGAGCACCGCGACCGGCGCGGCCAGCGAGGGTGAGCCGGTGAGGGCGGTGAGGGCCGCGAGAGCGATGCCGACGGTCATGACGACCATGGACACCACGACCGCGCGGGCGGTGGACACGTCGTCGAGGCGGCGGGCGATCGGCTGGACGGCGACGCCGCACCCGAGCGTCGCGACGGTCAGTCCGACGGTGTAGAGCAGGGCCCACTCCCCCACCGCGGTGTCGACGAGCTGCGGGACGATGGCGTAGGCGATGGCCGCCGAGCCGAAGATCCACGGCGCCATCGGCAGCACGACATGGACGAAGCGGCGGTGGCCGGCTGCCGGGACCCGCAGACGGTGCAGGACGCGGACGCTGCCGTGCCCGCGCCGGGTCTCGACGCCTCGCCGCATGAGGAGAACCAGGATGGGGAGGCAGAGCAGCACCTGGACGACATAGGGCCAGACCAGCGGCGGGGTCGCCCACTGGGCCAGGATCCCCGCGGAGGCGGGACCCAGCCCGAAGCCTGCGGAGAGCGCGATCGAGGACCGGCGCGCGCCGGCGCCGGACGCGGCGGAGAGGTCGTACGGCGCCGCGGAGAGCTCGCTCACCCAGGTTGTCCCGACCGCCATCGCGATGCCGACGGCGGCCCCGCTGAACGCGCGCCCCGCGAAGAGCACACCGAAACCCGCCACGTCACCGACGGCGAGCACCACGCTGCCGACGAGGGAGCACACCAGGCCGGCGAGCATGAGCGGTCGTCGGCCGAACCGGTCCGACAGCGCCGACGCCACCAGCAGCCCGGGAACCAGACCCAGCACGTAGGCGCCGAGGAAGACGTCGACGTCGACCTGGGAGTAGCCCGCCGTGTCGCGGTAGACGAGCAGCAGTGGCGTGAACTCGTTGCCGCCCCAGCCGATGACGAACATCGCCGCCGCCACGAGCAGCCAGGCGCCGGACGCGGAGGACGACCGGCCAGTGGCCGGGCCGCCCGGGCCCGAGGCGACACGCGTACGACGCGGCGCGACCGTCTCCGCGGTCACCGGGCCGCTCCCCGGGCGAGGAAGGTGTCGTGGGTCCGGTCGAGATGCTCCACGAGCGCCGTGTCGAACCCGTCCGGGTCACCGGCCACGGCGAGGTCGGCGAGCCGGCGGTGCTCCTCGACCAGGACGGCGAGATGGTCGGGTCGACCACCGACGGCGCCGATCGTCATCCGCCGCTGGCGGTCGCCCAGGGTGGCGTAGAACCGGTCCGCGAGCGCGTTGCCCGAGGCCGAGACGATCGCCCGGTGGAACGCCTCGTCCACCACGGCGAACGCCGCGACGTCGCGCGCCGGCACCAACCGCTCCTGCTCGGCCACGGCCTCGGCGAGCCGCTCGGCGAGAGAGGCCCGGGCGGCGGCGTACGCCTCACCGGCGAGACGCCGGACGGCCGCGGTCTCGAGCGCGCGCCGCACCTCGAGGAGGTCGGCGCCCTCCTGAGGCGGCACGGGCACGACGACGGCGCCCCGACGCGGGATGAGCCGGAGCAGGTCCTCGGCCTCGAGGCGCAGGAACGCCTCGTGCACGGGGGTGCGGCTGACGTCCAGCTCGTGCGCGATCTCGACCTCGCTCAGCAGGTCGCCGGCGGGGAGCGCACCGGTGAGGATGCGGTCCTTCACCGACTCGTACGCACGGCGTGAGGCAGGCTCGACAGTCATGGACATCAGCATACATCCTTGCATGCAAGGACGGCCGAACGGCAACGTGCCCAGCCGAGCCGGACCGTCAGCGGGTGATGAGCGGGTCGATCGCGACCGCGACGAAGAGCAGCGAGAGGTAGAGGTTGCTGCTGTGGAACAGATGCATCGGCTGGATGCGGGAGAGCTCCTCCGTGCCGCGGGTGCGGGCGTGCAGGCGGTGCGCCTGGACAAGGAAGACCGCACCGAGGACGACGGCACAGGCCGGATAGAACCAACCCGTGGAGGCGACCGGCCACAGCGCGATCGAGGTGGCGACCATCACCCACGAGTAGAGGACGATCTGACGGGCGACCTCGCGGGCCGGCTTGACGACCGGCAGCATCGGGACGTCGACGTTCGCATAGTCCTCGCGGTAGCGCAGCGCGAGCGCCCAGGTGTGGGGCGGGGTCCAGAAGAACACGACCAGGAACAGGATCACCGGCGCCCAGGACAGCTGCCCCGTGACGGCGGTCCAGCCGATGAGGGCCGGGAAGCAGCCGGCGATGCCACCCCAGACGATGTTCTGCGTGGTCCGACGCTTGAGCACCATCGTGTAGACGAGGACATAGAACGCGTTGGCCGCGACCGAGAGCCCGGCCGAGAGCCAGTTGACCCAGAACCCGAGGACCAGCGTCGAGAGGACACCGAGGACCGCGCCGAAGACGAGCGCGGCCCCGGGCGAGACGATGTGGCGCGGCAGCGCACGACGGCGAGTGCGCCGCATCTGCTCGTCGATGTCGCGGTCATAGACGCAGTTGAAGACCGACGCCGAGCCGGCGGAGAAGGTGCCGCCCACGACGGTCGCGACCACGAGTCCCAGCGACGGGACGCCCCGAGCGGCGAAGAACATCACCGGCACAGTGGTCAGCAGGAGCAGCTCGATCACGCGCGGCTTCGTCAGGCCGACGTACGCCGCGACGACGTCCTTGACGGTCGCCCGGGTCCCAGGCGCCTTGAGGTCCGGGACCGGCTGGCCGACGTACGTCACGTGATGCGTTCCTCAGTTGAAGATCGAATGATTCCTGAGCACAGGTTGTTTACCGAACTGCGGGTGTGAGTCTAACCCCCGCCCTGAGTAGTCTCGGACCCAGGCAGTTTCCCGCACGTCCTCGATCCCATAAGGAACCTCGTGAGCGCACTGAGCCGACCGATTCTGGCTGACCTGGAGTGGACCGACGTCGACGACAAGGCGGTGGACACGATCCGTGTCCTGGCCATGGACGCGGTGCAGAAGGTCGGGAACGGCCACCCCGGCACCGCCATGAGTCTTGCGCCGGCGGCCTACCTCCTCTTCCAGAAGGTGATGCGGCACAATCCCGCCGACCCGGACTGGATGGCCCGCGACCGGTTCGTCCTGAGCGCCGGCCACAGCTCGATCACCCTCTACCTCGAGCTCTTCCTGGGCGGCTTCGGGCTCGAGCTCGACGACATCAAGGCGCTGCGCACCTGGGGCAGCAAGACCCCCGGCCACCCCGAGTTCGGCCACACCGCCGGCGTCGAGGTCACCACCGGCCCGCTGGGCCAGGGCGTCGCGAACGCCGTCGGCATGGCCATGGCCGCCCGTCGCGAGCGCGGCCTGCTCGACCCGACGGCCGGCGACGGCGAGTCGATCTTCGACCACCACATCTACGCCATCGCCTCCGACGGCGACCTGGAGGAGGGCGTCAGCGGCGAGGCGTCCTCGATCGCCGGCACCCAGCAGCTCGGCAACCTCACGCTCATCTACGACCTCAACAAGATCTCGATCGAGGGCAACACCGACATCGCCTTCAACGAGGACGTCGCGAAGCGCTACGAGGCCTACGGCTGGCACGTCCAGACCGTCGACTGGACCGGTCAGGACCGCGGCCAGACGGAGTATCGCGAAGACGTCCCGGGTCTCTACGAGGCGCTGCAGGCCGCCGACGCCGTCACCGACAAGCCGTCGCTGATCGTGCTCAAGACGATCATCGCCTGGCCGGCGCCCAACGCGCAGGGCACCGAGAAGGCCCACGGCTCCGCGCTCGGCGACGCCGAGGTGGCCGCGACCAAGGAGGTGCTCGGCTTCGACCCGGAGCAGCGCTTCGAGATCCCCGACGGCATCCTCGAGCACACCCGCTCGCTCATCGAGCGCGGCAAGGCCTGGGAGGCGGCGTGGCAGGAGGAGTACGACGCCTGGGCGGCCGCCAACCCCGAGGGCGCGAAGATCCTGGACCGGATGAAGGCGCGAGGCCTCCCCGAGGGCCTCGCCGAGGCGCTCCCGACCTGGGAGGCGGACGCGAAGGGCGTCGCCACCCGTGCGGCCTCGGGCAAGGTCATCAACGCCATCGCGCCGCTCATGCCCGAGCTGTGGGGCGGCTCGGCCGACCTCGCCGGCTCCAACAACACGACCATCGAGAGCGCCAAGTCCGCGATCCCGAAGGCGCACTCGACCGACGAGTGGGAGGGCGACCCCTACGAGGGCCGCGTGCTCCACTTCGGCATCCGTGAGCACGCCATGGGCGCGATCATCAACGGCATCGCTGTCCACGGCGGGACCCGCGCCTTCGGCGGCACGTTCCTGCAGTTCTCCGACTACATGCGCGGCGCGGTCCGCGTCGGTGCCCTGATGGGCGCGCCGTCGATCTGGGTGTGGACCCACGACTCGATCGGCCTCGGCGAGGACGGCCCGACCCACCAGCCGATCGAGCACCTCTGGGCGCTGCGCGGCATCCCCGGCCTCGACATCGTCCGGCCGGCCGACGCGAACGAGACGGCGGCGGCCTGGCTGCAGGTCCTCAAGAACACCGACCGCCCCGCCGGCCTCATCCTCTCCCGACAGAACCTGCCGATCTTCCCGCGTGGCGAGGAGGGCTTCGCGACGACGGAGAACGTCGGCCGCGGTGGCTATATCCTCATCGACGCCGAGGGCGGCCAGCCCGACGTCATCCTCATCGGCACCGGCTCCGAGGTGCAGTACGCCGTCAAGGCGCGCGAGCTCCTCGCGGCCGACGGCATCCGCGCCCGGGTCGTCTCGATGCCGTCGATCGAGTGGTTCGAGGCGCAGGAGCAGTCCTACCGGGACTCCGTGCTGCTCCCGACCGTCAAGGCCAGGGTCAGCGTCGAGGCCGGCATCAAGCAGGGCTGGCGCGAGTACGTCGGCGACGCCGGCCGGATGGTCTCGATCGAGCACTACGGTGCCTCGGCCGACGCCCCCCGGCTCTTCCAGGAGTTCGGATTCACCCCGGAGGCCGTGGCGCAGGCCGCCAAGGACAGCATCGCGACCGTCAACGCGTGACGCAGCAGCCGGCGTCGTACAACACCCGATCAGGAGGGGTACCCCATGAGTGATCGTCTCAAGGCACTGGCACAGGCCGGTGTGTCCATCTGGCTCGACGACCTGTCGCGCGAGCGCATCGAGACCGGCAACCTCGCCGACCTCGTCAAGGAGAGGTCGGTCGTCGGCGTCACCACCAACCCGACGATCTTCGCCGCGGCGATCGCCGACGGCGAGCGGTACGACGACCAGGTCCGCAAGCTCGTCGCCGACGGCGCCGACGTCGACAAGGTGATCTTCGAGCTCACCACCGAGGACGTGCGCAACGCCTGCGAGATCCTCGCTCCGGTCGCCGAGTCGACCAAGGACGACGGTCGGGTCTCGATCGAGGTGGAGCCGACCCTGGCCAACGACACCGACGCCACCATCGCGAGCGCCAAGGCGCTGTGGGCGGCGGTCGACCGGCCCAACGCGCTCATCAAGATCCCGGCGACCCTGGAGGGCCTGCCGGCCATCACGGCCGCGATCGCCGAAGGCATCAGCGTCAACGTGACCCTGATCTTCTCGGTCGAGCGCTACCGCGCCGTCATGGACGCCTACCTCGCGGGCCTCGAGCAGGCCAAGGACAAGGGCATCGACCTCTCCACCATCCGCTCGGTGGCGTCGTTCTTCGTCTCCCGCGTCGACACCGAGATCGACAAGCGCCTCGACAAGATCGGCAGCCCCGAGGCCGCGGCCCTGGCCGGCAAGGCTGCGGTCGCCAACGCCGTCCTGGCCTACGCCGCCTTCGAGGAGGTCCTCGCGAGCGACCGGTGGCAGGCGCTCGAGGCCGCCGGCGCCAACCGGCAGCGTCCGCTGTGGGCCTCGACCGGCGTGAAGAACCCGGCCTACCCCGACACGCTCTACGTCACGGACCTGGTCGTCGCCGACACCGTCAACACGATGCCGGAGAAGACCCTCGAGGCCTTCGCCGACCACGGCGAGGTCGAGGGCGACAAGGTGACCGGCAAGGCCGCGGAGGCCCAGGCCGTGTTCGACCGACTGAGCGCGGTCGGCATCGACGTCGCGGACGTGTTCAAGGTTCTCGAGGTCGAGGGCGTGGACAAGTTCAAGGCGTCCTGGATCGAGCTGCTCGACACCGTGAAGGGGCAGATGGAGCAGGCGAAGTGACCCGTGGCCCGGTCGACGCCACCGCGACCGCGGCGTGGCAGCGGCTGACCGACCTCGCCACCGGCTTCACGCCGGACCTGCGGGGCTGGTTCGCCGCCGACCCAGGTCGCGCCGAGCGCCTCACGTTCACGGCCGCCGACCTCCACGTCGACCTCTCCAAGGGGCTGGTCGACGACGAGGTGCTCCAGACCCTGCTCGCCCTCGCCGAGGAGGTCGGTCTCGCGGAGCGCCGCGAGGCGATGTTCAACGGCGAGCACGTCAACGTCACCGAGGATCGCGCGGTGCTCCACACCGCGCTCCGCGACCCGGCCGACGCCGTCCTCGACGTCGACGGTCAGGACGCCGTGGCCGACGTCCATGACGTGCTGCAGCGGGTCTACGACTTCGCCGACCGGGTGCGGACGGGCGTGTGGACCGGGGTCACCGGCGAGCGCATCCGGACGGTGGTCAACATCGGCATCGGCGGCTCCGACCTCGGCCCGGTGATGGCCTACGAGGCGCTCGCGCCCTACCGCCACCACGAGATCGAGTGCCGCTTCATCAGCAACATCGACCCGACCGACGCGGCCACGAAGCTCGCCGGGCTCGACCCGGCCACGACCCTCTTCATCGTCTCCAGCAAGACCTTCGGGACGCTCGAGACGCTGACCAACGCGCGCCTGTGCAAGGCCTGGCTGCTCGACAACCTGGGCGCCGTGGACCAGAAGGAGGCGGTCGCGAAGCACTTCGTCGCCGTCTCGACCGCGCTCGACAAGGTCGAGGCCTTCGGCATCGACCCGGCCAACGCGTTCGGCTTCTGGGACTGGGTGGGCGGCCGCTACTCGGTCGACTCCGCGATCGGGACCTCGCTGGCCGTCGCCATCGGCCCGGAGCGCTTCGCGGAGTTCCTCGCCGGCTTCCACGCCCTGGACGAGCACTTCCGTACGACGGACGCGGCTCACAACGTGCCGGTCCTCATGGGGCTGCTGAATGTCTGGTACACCAACTTCCTCGGTGCCCAGACCCACGCCGTACTCCCCTACGCGCAACTGCTGCACCGCTTCCCGGCCTACCTCCAGCAGCTCACGATGGAGTCCAACGGCAAGGGCGTGCGCTGGGATGGCAGTCCGGTGACCACCGACACCGGCGAGGTGTTCTGGGGAGAGCCGGGCACCAACGGCCAGCACGCGTTCTACCAGCTCATCCACCAGGGCACACGGCTGATCCCGGCCGACTTCATCGCGTTCGCCAACCCCGCCTACCCGCTCACGGATCGCCAGGAGAATGGGCAGAGCACGGACGTCCACGAGCTGTTCCTGGCGAACTTCTTCGCCCAGACGCGCGCGCTGGCGTTCGGCAAGACCGCCGACGAGGTCCGCGCGGAGGGCACACCCGAGGCGATCGTGCCGGCCCGGGTCTTCACCGGCAACCGGCCGACGGCGTCGATCATGGCGCCGGAGCTGAGCCCGTCCGTGCTCGGACAGCTGATCGCACTCTATGAGCACATCACGTTCACCGAGGGCGTGGTGTGGGGCATCGACAGCTTCGACCAGTGGGGCGTCGAGCTCGGCAAGCAGCTCGCGCAGCAGCTCAGCCCGGCCGTGGCCGGCGACACCGCGGTCGCCGCCGAGCAGGACGCATCCACCCGCGCGCTGATCGACTACTACCGAACCCACCGGAGGACGGCCACGTGAGCGACGCACGCATCGAGGTCCACGAGGACGCGGCTGACCTGGCCACGGCCGTCGCGGGCGAGCTGCTGAACCGGATCGCCGACGCGCAGGCCGCCGGCCACGTTCCCCACATCGGTCTGACCGGTGGCACCATCGCCGATGCGATCCACCGCGAGGTCGCCCGGCTCGCGCCGGAGTCGGGCGTGGACTGGGGCGCGGTCGACTTCTGGTTCGGTGACGAGCGCTTCGTCGCGCCCGACTCCCCCGACCGCAACGCCGGACAGGCGAAGGCCGCCTTCCTCGACGTCGTCGGGGTCCCCGACCACCGGGTGCACCAGATGGCGTCCACCGCCGACGCTGCGAGCGTGGACGAGGGCGCCGCCGCCTACGAGGCCGAGGTGAAGGCCCATGGGTCGGGCCAGTTCGACATCCTCATGCTGGGCGTCGGTCCCGACGGCCACATCGCCTCGCTCTTCCCCGGCTTCCCGCAGCTCGACGCGCAGGACCGGATCGCGGTCGCGGTCACCGGCTCCCCCAAGCCGCCGCCCGAGCGCATCAGCCTGACCTTCGAGGCCCTGCGCCGCTCGACGTCGGTGTGGTTCCTCGTCAGTGGCGACGGCAAGGCGGAGGCCGTGGCCAAGGCCCTCGGCGGTGCCGACCTCCACGACACGCCCGCGGCCGGCGTCGAGGGCACCGACGAGACCGTCTGGTTCCTCGACCGCGGCTCCGCCTCCCAGCTCTGACCGGTCACGCGAGTCGGCCGCACATGGCTGGCCGAGTCGGCGTCCATGGACGCCGACTCGGCCAGTGACGCTCAGAAGATGATCTCGCCCGACTTGCGCCGCGAGCGGAGAAGGCTGATGGCCTCCTCGAGGATGTCCTCGGCCTCCGCCTCGGAGCGGCGCTCCTTCACGTAGGCGAGGTGCGTCTTATAAGGCTCGATCTTCGGCGCCGGCGGGGCGTTCTCCGCGTCGAGCCCCGCGGGCAGACCGCACTTCGGGCAGTCCCAGGAGTCCGGCGGCGTCGCCTCGACGGCGAACGTGATCACCGAGCGGTGCTCGTGGGCGCAGAAGTACGTGATGGCCTTCCGCGGGGCGGCCTCGCCGCGCTCCGCCTCGCCCATCGGTCCCGCGCCGACCCGGCTACCTCGGATCGCGTTCCCTCCACCAGCCATGTACGGATGTGTCCTCTCGAATCAGGTATGTGGCCCACGGACGGGCCGATCGATGCGGCGGAATGCCGGCTCAGTAGGCCAGCAGGAGTCCGAGGGCGATGACGCACGCGAACCAGATCACCCCGATGCCGATCGTGAGTCGGTCGAGGTTGCGTTCCGCGACCGACGAACCACCCAGCGAGCTCGACACACCACCACCGAACATGTCGGACAGGCCGCCGCCGCGACCCTTGTGCAGGAGGACCAGCAGGATCATCAGAATGCTGGCGATCATCAAGATGATGGTGAAGAGAAGTTCCACGATCGAGCATCCTACGTCAGCGCGAGGCGATCAGAGCACAGGCAGGTCGTAGTAGCGGCAGATCGCCGCGAACTCCTCGACCTGCAGGCTCGCACCGCCCACGAGGGCACCGTCGATATCAGGCTCCTGCATGAGCGCGGCCACGTTGTTGGACTTGACTGACCCGCCGTAGAGGATGCGGACGGAGTCGGCCACCTCGCCGCCGTACGACACCTCGAGCTGGGCCCGGATGCCGGCGCACACCTCCTCCGCGTCCTGCGGGGTGGCGGTCTCGCCGGTGCCGATCGCCCAGATCGGCTCGTAGGCGATGACGAGGCCGGCGACCTGCTCCGCGGTGAGCCCGTCCAGGGACCGGTCGACCTGGTTCGTGCAGAAGGCGACGTGGTTGCCCTCGCGCCGCTCGGCGAGGCCCTCGCCGACGCAGACGATCGGCACCATGCCGTGCTTGAGGGCGATCCTGGCCTTGAGCGCCACCCACTCGTCGGTCTCGCCGTAGTGCTCGCGCCGCTCGGAGTGACCGACGATCACATAGCTGCAGCCGAGCTTGGCGAGCATGCCCGCGGAGACCTCGCCGGTGTAGGCGCCCTCCTCGTGCGTCGAGACGTTCTGAGCACCGAACCTGATGTCGAGCCGGTCTCCGTCGACGAGCGTCTGGACGGAGCGGATGTCGGTGTAGGGCGGGAAGACCGCCACCTCGACCTTGCCGTAGTCGTGGCGCTTGTCCGACAGCGTCCACGCCAGCTTCTGGACGAGCACCACCGCTTCCTGGTGGTTGAGGTTCATCTTCCAGTTGCCGGCCATGAGCGGCGTACGACCGACGCGCTTGCCGGTCTTCGCGCCGGTCTGCTTCGCGGCCATCAGCCGGCCACCTTGTCGGACTCGAGCACGGTGATTCCGGGCAGCACCTTGCCCTCGAGGTATTCCAGGCTCGCCCCGCCGCCGGTCGAGATGTGACCGAAGGCGTCGTCGGCGAAGCCGAGGGTGCGTACGGCGGCGGCGGAGTCCCCGCCGCCGACGACCGACAGGCCGCCCGCAGCGGTCACCTCGGTGAGCGCCTGCGCGACCGCACGGGTGCCGTCCGCGAACGCCGGAACCTCGAAGACGCCCATCGGACCGTTCCAGAAGACGGTCCGGGCGCCCTGGAGCGCCGCCGCGAACGTCTCCCCCGACGCCGGGCCGATGTCGAGCCCGAGCGCGTCCGCCGGGATCGCGTCGGCGGCCACCACCCGCGGCGCGGGTTCGCGCTCGCCGGAGGGGAAGGCGGTGTCGACCACGATGTCGGTCGGCAGGACGATCTCGACGCCCGCCTCCGCGGCGCGCGTGAGGTAGCCCTGGCAGGTCGCGATCTGGTCCTCCTCGAGGAGGCTCTTCCCGACCTGGTGGCCCTGCGCGGCCAGGAACGTGAAGACCATGCCGCCGCCGATCAGCAGCGTGTCGGCCTTGCCGAGGAGGTTGTCGATGACGCCGAGCTTGTCGGACACCTTCGACCCGCCGAGCACGACGGCATACGGCCGCTCGGGGTTCTCGGTCAGGCGCGTCATCACGTCGAGTTCGGCCGCCACAAGGGTGCCCATCGCGTGCGGGAGCAGCTCGGCGACGTCGTACACGCTGGCCTGCTTGCGGTGTACGACGCCGAACCCGTCGCTCACGAAGGCGTCGGCGAGCCCGGCGAGCTGGGCGGCGAACGCCTTGCGCTCGACGTCGTCCTTGCTGGTCTCCCCCGCGTTGAAGCGGACGTTCTCCAGCAGGGCGACGCCACCGTCGACGAGGCCGGCGACGGTCTGGCGCGCGGACTCGCCGACCGTGTCGGTCGCGAACGCCACGTCTCGGCCGAGCAGCTCGCCGAGACGTGCCGCGACGGGCGCCAGGGAGTACCTCGCCTCCGGCTCGCCCTTCGGTCGGCCGAGGTGGGCCACCACGACGACCCTGGCGCCGGCGTCGGCGAGGGCCTTGATGGTCGGGACGCTGGCCCGGATCCGGCCGTCGTCGGTGATGGTGCTGCCGTCGAGGGGGACGTTGAGGTCGGAGCGGACCAGCACGCGCCGGCCCGCCACGCCCTCGCCGATCAACTGGTCGAGAGTCTTCGCGATCTGGGTCACGGGGTCAGAGGCTAGCCCCTACGTAGGCGACGAGGTCACCGAGGCGGTTGGAGTAGCCCCATTCGTTGTCGTACCACGACGCCACCTTCACCTGGTTGCCGATGACCTTCGTCAGCGGCGCGTCGAAGATGCTGGAGGCCGGGTTGGTCACGATGTCGGAGGAGACGATCGGGTCGGTCGAGTAGACGATGTACTTCCCGTCGGCGGCCTTCTCCATGATCGCGTTGATCTCCTCGACGCTGGTCTCGCGCGCCGCCTCGAAGGAGAGGTCGACGATCGACCCGGTCGGCACGGGGACGCGCAGCGCGTAGCCGTCGAGCTTGCCCTTGAGCTCCGGGATCACCAGGCCGAGGGCCTTCGCGGCGCCCGTGGAGGTCGGGATGACGTTGAGCGCGGCCGCGCGGGCCCGGCGCAGGTCGCGGTGGATGTTGTCCTGGAGGTTCTGGTCGGCGGTGTAGGCGTGCACCGTGGTCATGAAGCCCCGCTCGATGCCGATCCCGTCGTTGAGCGCCTTCGCCAGCGGCGCCAGGCAGTTGGTCGTGCACGAGGCGTTGGAGATGACGGTGTGGGCCTCGGGATCGTAGGTGCCCTCGTTGACGCCCATGACGATGGTGGCGTCCTCGTTCTTCGCGGGCGCCGAGATGATGACCTTCTTCGCGCCCCCGGAGTCGACGTGCGCGCGCGCCTTCGTCGCGTCGGTGAAGAAGCCGGTCGACTCGATGACGACGTCGACGCCCAGGTCGCCCCACCCCAGGTTCGCCGGGTCGCGCTCCTCGAAGGCCTTGATCTCCTTGCCGCCGACCACGATCGAGTCGGTGGTCGCCGACACCTCCTCGTCGAGCGCGCCGAGGATCGTGTCGAACTTCACCAGATGGGCCAGCGTCGCGTTGTCGGACAGGTCGTTGACGCCCACGACCTCGATGTCCAGGTCGGACGCGTGGACGGCCCGGAAGAAGTTGCGGCCGATCCGGCCGAACCCGTTGATTCCTACTCGAACAGTCACGTGCGACTCCTGATCTCGTCTAGGTGCAGTGTCGGGGAATGTGCCGGGGATCACCCGCCGACACCGACACTACCCAGACCCCGGCCACGGAGGGAGAGCCAGGTTGGATCGTTCCAAGAGATGGACGGCCGGTCCCGCCCGATCGCGCACGCCGCGATGCCTCAGGCGTCCTCGGCGAGCATGTCGGGTGTGAGGGAGGCCTCGGTGTCGGGGATGCCGAGCTCCTCGGCCCGCTTGTCCGCCATCGCCAGGAGACGACGGATCCGACCGGCGATGGCGTCCTTGGTGAGCACCGGGTCGTGCAGCTGGCCGAGCTCCTCGAGCGACGCCTGCTTGTGCTCGAGACGGAGGCTCCCGGCCTGGCGCAGGTGATCAGGGATCTCCTCGCCGAGGATCTCCAGGGCCCGCTCCACACGGGCGCCCGCCGCCACCGCGGCGCGGGCCGAGCGCCGGAGGTTCGCGTCGTCGAAGTTGGCGAGCCGGTTGGCGGTCGCCCGCACCTCGCGTCGCATGCGCCGCTCCTCCCACGCCATGAGCGACTCGTGGGCGCCCAGTCTGGTGAGGAGCTGGCCGATGGCGTCGCCGTCCCTGATCACGACCCGGTCGACGCCACGGACCTCACGCGCCTTCGCCTGGATGCCGAGGCGCCGGGCGACACCGACGAGCGCGAGCGCCGCCTCGGAGCCGGGGCAGGTGACCTCGAGGGAGGACGAGCGGCCCGGCTCGGTCAGCGAGCCGTGGGCCAGGAACGCGCCGCGCCACGCGGCCACCGCGTCACAGGCGCCGCCCGAGACGACCGCGGGCGGCAGCCCGCGCACGGGACGACCGCGCTGGTCCAGCAGGCCGGTCTGGCGAGCGAGCGCTTCACCGTCCTTCACGACGCGCACGATGTAGCGGCTCCCCTTGCGGATGCCGTTGCCCTGCACGATCGCGACCTCGGCGTTGTGGCCGTAGATCTCGGCGATGTCCTTGCGGAGCCGACGGGCCGCGGCGCCGGTGTCGAGCTCCGCCTCGACCACGATCCGACCACCGACGATGTGGATGCCGCCGGCGAACCTCAGCGTCGAGGCAACTTCGGCCTTGCGGCAGCAGGTCTTCGTGATCTGCGTGGAGGCGAGCTCCGCCTTCACCTGTCCCGTCATCGCCATGTGACGGAGTCTTTCACGCGCGTCAACGACCGGCGCCGAGACCGTCTCCGGGCTGTGACGGATATGACGCCGACGGGGCGCGACCTACCCCTCGCCCATGATCCGCGCGTACGCCGCCGCCAGCCGCTCCGGGTCGTGGCGCGGCGTACCGTCGCCGACCGCGACGTCGTCGACCACCAGACGGGCGCCGTAGGCCTCGACCGTGTCGGCGAGCTCGTCGAGCCCCTCCATGGACCGGTCGGCCAGGACCGCGTGGACCTTGAGGTCGGGAGCATGCGCCGCGAGGACGGCCAGGTGGTCGGAGGGGCCGAAGCCGGGCGTCTCCCCCGCTTGCTCGGCGAGGTTGAGGACCACGACGATCCTCGCGTCGGTCGTCACGAGCGCCCGGCGCAGCGCCGGCACGAGCAGATGCGGGATCACCGAGGTGAACCAGGAGCCGGGCCCGATGAAGATCCACTCCGCCTCCGTGATCGCGGTCAGCGCGTCGGGCGCCGCCGGCGGGTTCTCGGGAACGAGGCTGATCGAGTCGATCACGCCGTCGGTGGTCGCGACCTCCACCTGACCGCGGACGGTGGTGAGCCGGTCCGGCTCGGCCGGGTCGAGACCGCGGACCTCGGCGGTGATGTCCATCGGCACGAGCGCCATCGGCAGCACCCGACCCTTGGCACCGAGGAGACGGCACACCCAGTCGAGCGCCTCGACATGGTCGCCGAGGAGCTCCCAGAGCCCGACGATGAGGAAGTTGCCGAGGTTGTGACCGCGCATCTCCCCGTCGCCGGCGAAACGGTGCTGCATGACCTTCGCCCACGTGTCTCCCCAACGGTCGCTGCCGCACAGCGCCGCCAGCGCCATCCTCAGGTCACCGGGCGGCAACACACCGAACTCACGGCGCAGCCGGCCCGACGAGCCACCGTTGTCGGCGACCGTGACGATCGCGGTGAGCCGGTCGACGGTGAGGTCGTCGACGAGCAGACGGAGCGCGCTGAGCGACGCGTGCAGGCCGTGCCCGCCGCCGAAGGCGACCACCGCCTGGGCGCTGTCGTCGCTCACGCGGCCCTACCTTCTTGTGGGTTCCCGACGTACGCAGGCTCGCGCTCGCTCATTCGCGCCCCAGGTCGCGGTGGATCGGCCGCGCGTCGAGCCCGCCGGCGCGGAGGCGGCGGGCGATCTCCTCGGCCATGGCGACACTGCGGTGCTTGCCGCCCGTGCAGCCGATGGCCACCCGCATGAACCGCTTGCCTTCGCGCAGGTAGCCCGCCGCCACCCCCTGCAGGACGGGAACGTAGCCGTCGAGGAACTCCTGGGCGCCGGGCCGGGAGTAGACGTAGGCCGACACCTCGGGCGTGTCACGTCCATTGCCGGGGCGCAGCTCGGGGATCCAGTGGGGGTTCGGCAGGAAGCGCATATCGGCGACGAAGTCGGCGTCCACCGGGATGCCGTACTTGAACCCGAAGCTCACCACCGACACCTTCAACCTGGTCGTATCGGGCGTCCCGAAGGCGTCGGCGATGCGGTCCGTGAGCTGGTGGACGTTGAGCGCACTCGTGTCGATGACCAGGTCGGCGCTCGCCCGCAGGTCCGCCATGACCTTGCGCTCGCGCTCGAGGCCGTCCAGGAGGCGGCCGCTGCCCTGGAGCGGGTGCGGTCGTCGTACGGCCTCCTGGCGGCGTACGAGCACGTCGTCGCTCGCGTCGAGGAAGACGAGGGTCGCCTGCCGTCCGGTGCGCCCCTGGGCGAGCGTCTCCTGCAATTGGTCGAAGAACGACCCCGACCGCACGTCGACGACCACCGCGACGGGCTGCTGCGATCCGCGCGACTCGTCGACGAGGCGTACGACGTCGGGCAGCAGGCTCGCGGGGAGGTTGTCGACCACGTAGAAGCCGAGGTCCTCCAGCTCCTTGGCCGCGGTGCTCCGGCCGGCACCGGTCATGCCGGTGACGACGACCAGCTCGCCGGTGTGGCGGTGCTCGGTGCTCATGGTCTGCTAGGACTCCTCGATCTCCCCGGTCGCGGTGTTGACCGAGACCCTGCCATCCTTCGACGTCTCCGCGACAGCCTTCTTGATCGCCGCGGCCGTCGTCGGGCCGATGCCCGGGACCATCGCGATCTCCTCCGCGGTGGCCGCGCGCAGCTTCTTCAGCGACCCGAAGTGTGTGAGGAGGGTCCGGCGCCGGACCTCGCCGAGCCCCGGCACGTCGTCGAGGAGGCTCTCGACCATCGTCCTGCTCCGCCGCGAGCGGTGGTGGGTGATCGCGAACCGGTGGGCCTCGTCGCGGATCCGCTGGAGGAGGTAGAGCCCCTCGGAGCTGCGCGGCAGGATCACCGGGTCCTCCTCCTCGGGCACCCAGACCTCCTCGAGCCGCTTGGCCAAGCCGACGACGGGGACGTCGTCGATGCCGAGCTCGTCGAGCGCCCGCTTCGCGGCCGCCACCTGAGGGGCGCCGCCGTCGACGACGACGAGCCCCGGGGCGTAGGCGAACTTCCGCGGGCGGCCGGTCTCGGGGTCGACCAGCATCGGCCCCGACGCGGCCGTCCCCGTCGACGGGTCCGCCTCGGTCGAGACGATGCTCGTCGCCTGCTCGTCCAGCAGCCGTTTGAACCGGCGGGTGATGACCTCGTGCATCGCGCGGACGTCGTCGGAGCCGTCCTGCCCCTTGATGACGAAGCGGCGGTATTCGCTCTTGCGGGCCAGTCCGTCCTCGAAGACGACCATGCTCGCGACGATCTCGGTCCCCTGCAGGTGGGAGACGTCGTAGCACTCGATCCGCAGAGGCACCTCGTCGAGCTCGAGCGCCTCCTGGATCTCCTCCAGCGCCCGGTTGCGCGTGGTCAGGTCGCTCGCGCGCTTGGTCTTGTGGAGGGCGAGCGCCTGCGCGGCGTTCTTGGCCACGGTCTCTTGCAGGGTCCGCTTGTCGCCGCGTTGCGGCACCCGGATGCGGACCTTCGCCCCGCGGACGTCGGACAGCAGCTGCTCGAGCGTCTCGGTGTCCGGGGGCAGCGCCGGCACGAGGATCTCGCGCGGGATGCCGTCGGCCTCCTCGCCGGCGTAGAGCTGGAGCAGCAACTGCTCGACGAGCTCCGGGGTCTCCCCCTCCTCGACCCGGTCGGCGACCCAGCCGCGCTGGCCGCGGATGCGCCCACCGCGCACGTAGAAGATCTGGACGCCCACCTCGAGCGGGTCCTCGGCGAGCCCGACGACGTCGGCGTCGGCCCCGTCGCCGAACACGACCGCCTGCTTCTCGAGGGCACGCTCCATGGCCGCGAGGTCGTCACGCAGCCGCGCGGCCTTCTCGAAGTCGAGGGCGTCGCTGGCGGCGTACATCTCCTTCTCGATGCGCCGCATGAAGCCGGCGGTGTGCCCGGCCATGAAGTCGCAGAAGTCGTCGACGATCGCGCGATGCTCCTCCGCGCTGACGTTCCCGACGCACGGCGCGGCGCACTTGTCGATGTAGCCGAGCAGGCAGGGCCGCCCGATCTGAGCCGATCGCTTGAACACCCCGGCGCTGCAGCTCCGCATCGGGAACACCCGGAGCAGCACGTCGACGGTCTCCCGGATCGCCCAGGCGTGCGCGTAGGGACCGAAGTATCGCGTGCCCTTCCGCTTGGCGCCCCGGCCGACCATCACCCGCGGGAACTCCTCGCCCACCGTGACGGCAAGCCAGGGATAGGACTTGTCGTCGCGATACTTCACGTTGAACCGCGGGTCGAACTCCTTGATCCAGGAGTATTCCAGCGCGAGCGCCTCGACCTCGGAGTTGACCACCGTCCACTCCACGCTGGCCGCCGTCGTCACCATCGTGGCGGTCCGCGGATGGAGGTTGACAATCGGCTGGAAGTAGTTGGCCAGCCGGGCGCGCAGGCTGTTGGCCTTCCCGACGTAGATCACCCGGCCCTTGGGGTCACGGAAGCGGTAGACCCCCGGCTGGGTGGGGATCTCCCCCGCCTTCGGGCGATAGCTCTGAGGGTCCGGCACGTCTCCAACCCTACGGCCCGGCGGGGACAGTTCCGGCACCGATCGACCCGCTCGCGACGCGCCAGGGAGGCCCCCGCCAGGAGCGCCACTATATTGTCGAGTGCTCTACTCTAGTTTCATGACTTTGTGTGACGTCTACGGGTACCCGCTCAGCACCAGCGACGCCGCCGCTCGGGCGTACGAGCGCGGGCTCCTCGACGTGCTCCGCTTGCGTGCGGGTGCACTCGACCACCTCGCCGAGTCGATCGCCCACGACCCCACCTTCGGGCTCGGACACGCCGCGCTGGCGCTGCTCGGGCACGAGATGTGCGCGCCGGTCGACGTCGACGCACGGCTGCGGAGCGCCCTGCTCCACGCGGCCCGGGCGACCGACCGCGAGCGCAGCCACATCCACGCCGTCGCCGCGCACGTCCGCGGCGACTCGGCGCCGTTGATCGACCACCTCGCGGCCTACCCGCGTGACGCGCTGCTCCTCTCCACGGCGGTGCCGACGATCGCGTTCGCCGGCGCGACCGAGGTGCCCGAGGAGGCGTGGGCGATCGTCGAGCGTGCCGCGCCGGCGTACGGCGACGACTGGTGGTTCCAGGGCCTGCTGGCCTTCGTCCGGCAGGAACAGCGCCGCTTCGACGAGGCGATGGAGCTGTCCTGCCGGTCGCTGGCCGTCGAGCCCGGCGCCGGGCACTCCGCGCACGCGCGGGCGCATGCGCACTACGAGACCGGCGACCACGAGGCCGGCCTCGCCTGGATGGACCGGTGGGTCCTCGGCGACGGCGCCACGATCGACAGCCTGAGCCACTTCTCCTGGCACGCCGCGCTGCACGAGCTGTCCCTGGGAGACCTCGACGCCGTGCGCCGCCGCTACGAGACCCAGCTGCAGCCCGGCCATGCCCTCGGCTGCCGGGCCCTCGTCGACAGCGGCTCGCTTCTCTTCCGCTGGACGCTGACGCCGGGCGCCTGCGATGTCCCCGACATCGCGGAGGTCGCACGGGTCACCGGACGTGCCACGCTCGAGCGGCCCGCAACCCCGTTCCTGGCCCTGCACACGGCCGTCGCGCTGCTCGCCCTCGGCGACGCCACCGCGCTCGACGGGCTCGCGGCCTGGGCGCGCCGTCACGACCACCCGACGCAGCGGGAGGTCGTCGCACCGCTGGCGACCGCGCTGGCCCAGATGGCGCGCGGCCGGTACGGCGAGGCCGCCGACGGTCTGGCTGCGCTGGCGAGAGGCGTACGCCGCCTGGGCGGCTCGGACGCGCAGCGCGAGATCGTGGAGGAGGCTCGCATCGCGGCGCTCCTGCGCGCCGGCCGCTGGGACGACGCCCGGCTCCTCCTCGACCGGCGGATCGACCGGCGCCGATCGCCGCGCGACGAGCGGTGGCGGCAGCAGGCACTCGCCGGCGCGGCCCGCTCGGCCTCGTCCGCAGCCGTCCCGACGGCCTGACGGCCGGACGCCCCAGGGACGAACTCAGCCGGCCGCGACCTCGGGGACGATCTCTCCCTTCGACACGTGGAAGGCGACGTCGGTGAGGGGCTCCGTGGCGGGGCCCTGCACGACCGACCCGTCGGCGATCGCGAAACGACTGCCGTGACAGGGGCAGTCGATCGTGCCGTTGAGGACCTTCTGCAGCTGACAGCCCTGGTGGGTGCAGGTCGCGACGAACACCTGGTAGGTCCCTTCGGAGGGCTGCGTCGCGACCATGTTGCGGTCCGCGACCACGACGCCGCCGCCGACCGGGACGTCGGCGGTCTTCACCAGCGGGCCGGAGCCGGTCGGCCCGGCCGGGGTGTCGCTCCCGCCGCACGCGGCGAGCAGAGGCACCCCCACTCCTACGGTGGCCGCACCACCGAGGACATGACGGCGAGTGAAACCTGTGGGGGTCTGGCCCACCTGGCGCTCCTTCAAGGGTCGAGCCACGCGGTTCGTGGTGGAACGCGAGACTACGTGGCGATCCCGTGCGCGAGCCTCGGTGGGCCCATGAGCTTGCTGAGAATCCCCCTCAGGCCCGGTCGGCCTGGGCCGCCCTGACGACGACGCGCACGGCGGGCAGCGCCTCCGCGGTCGGACCACGGACGACCGACCCGTCCACCACGGAGCACTCACTGCCATGCACGCCTCCACCGACACGACAGCCGGCTCTGAAGGGTTCAGCCCGTCTCCCGGCTAGGTCGCCGACGTCTTGGCGGCGCTCGCCTTGGCCGCTGTTGCCTTGGCCGTCGCCTTCTTCGCGGTGGCCTTCTTCGCGGTGGCCTTCTTGGCGGTGGCCTTCTTGGCGGTGGCCGTCTTCGCGGCCGTGCGCTTCGACGCCGCAGCGGTCGTCGTCCTCCGGCCGGGAGCGGCCGCCGCCGACGCACGCCGGGGCTCGCCGGGCTGCTCGGCTTCCTTGCCCTCGAGGAGTGGCGCGAGGAAGCGGCCGGTGTGGCTCGCCGCGTGGGCCGCGACCGTCTCCGGCGTACCTTCGACGACGACGGTCCCACCGCGGTTGCCGCCCTCGGGGCCCATGTCGATCAGCCAGTCGGCCGTCTTGATGACGTCGAGGTTGTGCTCGATCACCAGGACCGTGTTGCCCTTGTCGACCAGGCTGGAGAGCACCCCGAGAAGCTTGCGGATGTCCTCGAAGTGGAGGCCGGTCGTCGGCTCGTCGAGGACATAGAGCGTGCGGCCCGTGGAGCGCTTCTGCAGCTCCGAGGCCAGCTTGACACGCTGGGCCTCGCCGCCGGAGAGAGTGGTCGCGGGCTGGCCGAGCCGGACGTAGCCCAGGCCGACCTCGACCAGCGTCGTGAGGTGACGCGAGATCGCCGGCACCGCGGCGAAGAAGTCGACCGCCTCCTCGATCGGCATGTCGAGGACCTCGGCGATCGTCTTGCCCTTGTAGTGGACCTCGAGCGTCTCACGGTTGTAGCGAGCACCGTGGCAGACCTCGCACGGGACGTAGACATCCGGCAGGAAGTTCATCTCGATCTTGATGGTGCCGTCGCCGGCGCATGCCTCGCAGCGTCCGCCCTTGACGTTGAACGAGAACCTGCCCTGCTGGTAGCCACGCATCTTCGCCTCCGGGGTCGAGGCGAACAGCTTGCGGACGTGGTCGAAGACGCCGGTGTAGGTCGCCGGGTTGGACCGCGGGGTGCGTCCGATCGGCGATTGGTCGACATGGATGACCTTGTCGACATGCTCCAGCCCGCTGATCGAGGTGTGGCGGCCGGGCACCGCGCGGGCGCCGTACAGCTCCTTGGCGAGCGAGGTGTAGAGGATGTCGTTGACGAGCGTCGACTTCCCGGAGCCGGAGACGCCGGTCACCGCGAGGAAGAGTCCCAGCGGGAAGGTGACGTCGACGTTCTTGAGGTTGTGCGCGCGGGCTCCGTGTACCACCAGCTCGCGCCCGACGGTGCGCGGACGACGGACGGCCGGCACAGGGATCTCGCGCTTGCCGGCGAGGTATTGCCCGGTCATCGAGTGGTCGTTGGCGTAGAGCGCCTCGACCGTCCCGCTGTGGACGACCTGGCCACCGTGCTCACCGGCGCCGGGACCGATGTCGACGACCCAGTCCGCGACCCGGATCGTGTCCTCGTCGTGCTCGACGACGATCAGGGTGTTGCCGAGGCTCCTGAGCCGGCTCAGCGTCTCGATCAGGCGGTGGTTGTCCCGCTGGTGGAGGCCGATCGACGGCTCGTCGAGGACGTAGAGGACTCCGACCAGGCCGGCGCCGATCTGGGTGGCCAGCCGAATGCGCTGGGCCTCGCCGCCCGACAGCGAGCCCGACGGGCGGTCGAGCGAGAGGTAGTCGAGACCGACGTCGAGGAGGAAGCGCATGCGCTCCTGGATCTCCTTGAGGACCCGTTCGCCGATCTGGCGCTCCCGCGCACTCAGCTCCACCGAGTCGAGCCACGCGGACGCCTCGTTGATCGGCAGCGCGCAGACCTCGGCGATGTTCTTCCCGCCGGACGCCTTGTCTCCGAGCGTCACGGCCATCGAGACCGGCTTGAGGCGACTGCCTGCGCAGGTGGGGCACGGCACCTCTCGCATGAAGCCCTCGAACCGCTCGCGGCTCGTGTCGCTCTCGGCCTCGCGATGACGCCGCTCGACGTAGCGCCGCACGCCCTCGAACTCGGCGTCGTAGGCCCGCACCCGGCCGTAGCGGTTGCGCGTCACGACGTGGACCTTCGTGCCGTGGCCGTCGAGGATCGCGGCGCGGGCCTTGCTCGGGATCTCCTCCCAGGGCGTCTCCAAGTCGAAGCCCAACTCGTCGCCGAGCCCACCCAGCAGCCGCAGGAAGTAGTCGGCGACGTGAGCCTGGCTCCACGGCTGGATCGCACCGTCCGCGAGGGTCCGGCGCTGGTCGGGCACGACCAGCTCGGGATCGACCTCCATCCGCGTGCCGAGACCCGTGCAGGCCGGGCATGCGCCGAAGGGGCTGTTGAACGAGAAGGAGCGCGGCTCGAGCTCGTCGGTGTCAAGCACGTGGTCGTTGGGACACGCCATCTTCTCGCTGAACTTCAGCTGCTCGCCCGCCCCACCATCGGGGCCCGTGACGAAGTCGACCACCACGAGCCCGCCGGCGAGCTCCAGCGCGGTCTCCACCGAGTCGGTCAGCCGCCGCTTCGAGGACTCCTTGACCTGGAGCCGGTCGACGACGACCTCGATCGTGTGCTTCTTCTGCTTCTCCAGCTTGGGCGGGCTCTCCAGCGAGTGGGTCTCGCCGTCGACCCGGACCCGGGAGTAGCCCTGCGCCTGCAGTTGGCTGAAGAGGTCGACGTACTCCCCCTTGCGGCCGCGGATCACCGGGGCGAGGACCTGGAAGCGTCGACCCTCCTCGAAGGAGAGGATCCGGTCGACGATCTGCTGCGGTGTCTGACGCTCGATCGGCGCACCGCAGACGGGGCAGTGCGGCCGGCCGGCGCGCGCGTAGAGCAGGCGGAGGTAGTCGTAGACCTCGGTGATGGTGCCGACCGTCGAGCGCGGGTTGCGCGAGGTGGACTTCTGGTCGATCGAGACCGCCGGGGAGAGGCCCTCGATGAAGTCGACGTCCGGCTTGTCCATCTGGCCGAGGAACTGGCGCGCGTAGGCCGAGAGCGACTCGACATAGCGCCGCTGGCCCTCCGCGAAGATGGTGTCGAACGCCAGGCTGGACTTCCCGCTCCCGGACAGGCCGGTGAAGACGATCAGGGCGTCGCGAGGCAGGTCGAGGGAGACGTCCTTGAGGTTGTGCTCCCGCGCACCTCGGATGATCAGCTGCTGCTCCGCCACGAAGCCGTCCCTTCCCGCCCCGAGCCACTCGAGACCGTCGAACATGTGTTCGCCATCCTACGCGCCCGACACGCCGGATCACGCATGCTGTGCACGATCTCACGGACCACCGACAGTTCCGGCCTCGGCCGCCCTCTCCCGCGCGACCGGACAGAGCCACCGCACCGCGGGCGCCATGATGGGAGCCATGACCGACCAGCGCGCTCTGCTCTCCCTCCTCGATGGTGCCACCGACCGGCTGCTGCGGACGGTGCACGCCCTCCCCGACGAGGCGTTCGCCGAGCCCTCCGCCCTGCCCGCCTGGCGCCGGGCCCACGTCGTCGCCCACCTGGCGCTCAACGGCGAGGCCCTCGCCGCGGCGCTCGCCGGCGTGGCCGTCGGGCAGGAGGTGGCGATGTATCCCTCCCAGGAGGCCCGCGACGCCGGCATCGCCGAGCTCGCGGCAACGTCCCCCGCTCTGCTCCGCTCCCGGTTGCGTACGGCGGTCCGCGGCTTCTCCGGAGCGCTCTCGCTCGTCCCGCCCGACGCCATGGAGACGGTCATCCATCGGCTACCGGGGTCGGAGCGGACCTTCCGCCCGGCCGACGCCGTCGGCATGCGTCTGCGGGAGACCGAGATCCACCACGCGGACCTCGCGGCGTCGTACGCCCACACGGACTGGGACCGCACCTTCGCGGAGCACCTGGTGGCGACGGTGGCGGCCCGCGAGACGGCCCCGTTCGTCGTACGCGCCACCGACACGGGCGAGGAGTGGACGACGGCCGGCGGCACGGGGCCGGTCGTCTCCGGTACCGTCGCAGACCTGGGCTGGTGGCTCACCGGTCGCGGCGGCGAGGACCGTCTCGAGGTGAGCGGCGGGCCGATGCCGACGATCGGGAAGTGGTGAGGATGACGTACACCGGAGCAGTGAAGCCGGGCGGACCGGCCGACGTGCGCGAGCTCGAGCACCTGACGATCACCAAGGTGGCCGTCGACGAGCAGATGTCGAACAACTGCTATCTGCTGCGCTGCAAGGCGACGGGCGAGCAGCTCCTCATCGACGCCGCCGCCGAGGCCGACGTCCTCCTCCCGCTCATCGGCCCCTCGCTGGCGACCGTCGTCACCACCCACCAGCACTGGGACCACCACCGCGCCCTCGCCGACGTCGTCGCCGCCACCGGCGCCACGAGCGTGGCCGGCGAGCCCGACGCCGCGGCGATCAGCGAGGCCACCGGCGTCCCCGTCGCGCGGGCCGTCGTCCAGGGCGATCTGGTCACCGTCGGGGAGTGCACGCTCTCCGTGATCGCGCTGCGCGGCCACACGCCCGGCTCGATCGCCCTGTTGTACGACGACTCCGACTCCGCCGGCGGCCGCCCACACCTGTGGACCGGTGACTCGCTCTTCCCCGGCGGCGTCGGGAACACGCAGCAGGACGCCGGCCGCTTCGAGGAGCTCATCAACGACGTCGAGGCGCGGATCTTCCAGCGCCTCCCCGACGACACCTGGTTCTACCCCGGCCACGGCGACGACTCGACGCTGGGCGAGCAGCGGCCCCACCTCGCCGAGTGGCGCGAACGCGGCTGGTGATGCGCCTCACCGAGGTCGCTCCCCAGGTCTACGCGGCCACCGGCCGCGCCGTGAACTGGACGATCCTCAAGGACGGCGACGACCTCACGCTGATCGACGCCGGCTATCCGGGCGACCTCGCCGACGTGCGGACCTCCCTGGCGGAGGTCGGCGGGCGCCTGCGCGCCGTGCTGGTCACCCACGCGCACGTGGACCACATCGGTGGCCTGCCCGGGCTGCTGGCGACGTACGACGTCCCCGTCTATACCTCGGCCCGGGAGGCCGCGCACGCGCGCCGGGAGTTCCTGGAGCAGGCCGGGCCCACGGACGTCGCGCGGATCGCCTGGCGGCCGCGGAGCTGGCCCTGGATCCGCCATCTCCTCACGGCGGGAGCCCTCGACGACGTGTCCGTCCCCCGCGCCGAGGCCTTCCCCGAGCCGCTCGAGGTGCCCGGCCGGCCCGTTCCCGTCGCGACGCCCGGCCACACCAGCGGTCACACCGCCTACCTGCTCCCGGGGGCGAAGGCACTGGTCACCGGTGACGCCCTCGTGACCGGCCATCCGCTGAGCGGGGACGTCGGCCCGCAGCGCATCGCATCGTTCTTCCACCACGACGTCGCGGTGGCCGAGCAGGCGCTGGACATCCTCGCCGAGGTCGACGCGACCGTCATCCTGCCCGGCCACGGCCCGGTCCACCACGGCAGCGCGGCCGCCGCCGTCGCCGCGGCCCGGGCGCGCTGACCAGGGCCGGGACTACTTCCTGCCTGAGTCCTTCCTGAGGCGGAACAGGCGGTAGAGATTGAGGTCGTAGCCCCAGCCGAACGCCTTCGGCGTGAGCACCCGTCGCTCGTCCGGGTTCCACCAGCGTGACTTCACCCGCGCCACCGTCGGGCGTCGCCAGTCGTACGGCATCCCGAGGAACGTGCCTGTGCCCTTCTCCTTCGCCGTCATGCTTCGAACCTAGCGCTCCCGCCGCGCCGTGCGAACCGGTTTCCGAACGGCGGGAAGTGGGCTTGGCGACCGCGACACTCCGTCGCGAGGGTCGAGGTCATGAACCGATTCGAGCAGGCCGTCTACGACTGCATGAAGCCGACCGAGGCGCTCCTGGAGCGGACCACCGACCCGCTGCACCGCGCGATCCTCCTCAACTACTGGCGCCACGTGCACCTGGAGGGGTCGGGACAGTTCGAGCGGATCGTCGCCCCCGACATGATGGTCGAGAATCCGGTCTACCGCGTGGCGTGGGGCGCCCAGCCGGCCGTCGTCGAGGGCAAGGACGCCGTGGTCGCGTTCTACCGCTCGGTCGGCGAGTCCGTGCTGTGGAACTCCGACGACCTCATCGCCGTCGGGGACTGGGGTGTCGCCGACGAACTCACCTTCCACCAGGTCGCCAAGGGGGCTGACCTCCGCGTGGTGGGGTACGACGTCCCCGACCCGGATCGCTACTACCACGTCTCCAGCCGGCAGGCCTTCGTCTGGCCCTACGACGAGCGCGCCCTGCTCAAGGGCGAGCACCTCTACGAGGACAAGACCAGCCTCACGATCGAGGAGGTCGACGAGGACGAGCTCATCACCCCGGCGCGCGTGGCCGAGATCCACCGCGAGCTGCTCGCCCGCCTCGAGGCGGAGCGAGGCGAGAACTTCTGGGTCCTCGGCGTCGCCTGATCGGCTGTTCGCCGGTGGCGAACGCCGCTCCCGCTGGCAACGCAGCCGGCCTAGCGTGCCGGTATGGGTGACGTGATCCCGCTCCCGCAGCGTCGCGAGCCGATCGGGCAGCCGGCCGAACGCTCTGTCGATCGACCCGTCCAGCGACCGGCGGCTCCCACCGAGGCCGCGCCGCTGTGGCGCGAGGAGGTGGGCCGAGTGCTCCGTCAGGAGCGCAGCAGCCAGGAGCGGACGCTCGCCGACGTCGCCGGCGAGGCGGGCGTCTCGGTGCAGTACCTCTCCGAGGTCGAGCGCGGCCGCAAGGAGCCGAGCTCGGAGGTCCTCGGGGCGGTCGCCGGCGCGCTCGGCCTGCGGCTCGTCGACCTGACCGGGCGGGTGACCCGCCGTCTGATGACGCGGATCACCGGTCCCGTCTGCCTCGCCGCCTGACCATCGGTCAGACCGCCGCGCCGAGGAGCTTCCTGCTCTCCAGGACCGCGTCGGCGACGCCGTACGACACCGCGTCGTCGGCGCCGAGGACGAGGTCCCGGTCGGTGTCGCGCCGGAGCTGCTCGACGGTGCGGCCGGTGTGCCGGGAGAGCACGGACTCCATCTCGGCGCGGAGCCGGACGATCTCCTTGGCCTGCACCGCCAGATCCGGGAGCGTGCCCTGCGCCCCACCGGAGGGCTGGTGCAGCACCACCCGAGCGTGCGGCAGCACCGTACGCCGCCCGGCGGATCCCGCCGCCAGCAGGACCGCCGCGCTGCTCCCGGCCTGGCCGACGCACGTCGTGGCAACGGGAGCGCGGACGAACTGCATCGTGTCGTAGATCCCGAACATCGCGGTCACCGAGCCGCCCGGACTGTTGAGGTAGAGGTTGATCTCCGCGTCCGGGCTCTCCGACTCGAGATGGAGCAGCTGGGCGATGACGACGTTCGCGACCCCGTCGTCGATCTCGGTGCCGAGATAGACGATCCGGTCGCTCAGCAGCCGGCTGTAGATGTCGACCGCGCGCTCCCCGTGCAGCGTCTTCTCGATGACTGACGGGATGGTGTAGCTGCTCACCGCCCCGACCCCATCCCGAACGACACGCCCCGGTGCGCCGGCGCCACCGACCTCACGTCGCTGAGCACCGCGTCGACCAGCCCGTAGACCCGCGCCTCGTCCGCGGTGAACCACTTGTCCCGCCGGGCGTCGTGCTCCACCTTCTCGACCGGCTGGCCGCTGTGCTCGGCGGTGAGCCGCATCATCAACCTCGTGGAGCGCTCCAGGCGCTCGGCCTGGATCTCGATGTCGATCGCACTGCCGCCGATGCCGGCCGAGCCTTGGTGGAGGAGGACCTCCGCGTGCGGGAGCGCATAGCGCTTCCCCGGCGTGCCCGCGGTGAGCAGGAACTGGCCCATGCTCGCCGCCAGCCCCATCGCCAGCGTGGAGACGTCGTTGGGGATGAGGCGCATGCAGTCGTAGATCGCCAGGCCGGCGGTCACCGAGCCGCCCGGCGAGTTGATGTAGAGGCTGATGTCGCGCTGCGCGTCCTCGGCCGAGAGCAGCAGGAGCTGGGCACAGATCCGGTTGGCGATCGGGTCGTCGACCTCCTGTCCGAGCACGATGATGCGCTGATGCAGGAGGCGAGCGGTGAGCTGGTCGTCGAGCGGCCCGGCGAGGCGCTCGGGTGTCTGAGTGGTCATGTCCTCGAGGCTGGCCGCCACCGGGCCGCGATCCCAGTGTTTCCGCCGCAGGCGGATCTGCCGTCGGCAGAGCACCCATCGGCCGCACGACATGGGGCGACATGGCTAGGTTGGGGGCGTGCGCTGCGTGATCCTCGATGACTACCAGGACGTCGCGACGTCGTACGCCGACTGGTCGGTGCTCGACGACGTCGAGCCCGTCCCGCTGAGGGACCACCTCGAGGGCGCGGCCCTGGACGCGGCACTGGCCGGCGCCGAGATCGTGGTGGCGATGCGCGAACGTACGCCGTTCCCCGCCTCGCTGCTGGAGCGGCTGCCGGACCTGCGGCTGCTGGTGACCACGGGCCTCCGCAACGCCTCCATCGACCTCGGCGCCGCCGCGTCGCAGGGGGTCACCGTCTGCGGCACGGAGAGCAGCTCTGCTCCCCCCGTCGAGCTGACCTGGGCGCTGATCCACGGGCTCACCCGCCACCTCCTGGTCGAGGCCACCGGGCTCCGCCGCGGCGAGCGCTGGCAGCAGACGGTGGGGGTCGAGCTCCAGGGCGCGCGGCTCGGTCTCGTCGGCCTCGGCAAGATCGGGACCCGTGTCGCGGCGGTCGGTCAGGCCTTCGGCATGGACGTCGTCGCCTGGAGCCCGCACCTGACGACGGAACGGGCCGCCGCGGCCGGCGTACGCGCTGTGGCGAAGGACGAGTTGATGGCGACCAGCGACGTCGTGAGCCTCCACCTGGTCCTGTCCCCGTCGACCCGCGGCGTCATCGGTGCCGACGACCTCGCGCTGATGAAGCACACGGCCTTCCTCGTCAACACCTCCCGGGCGGGGCTCGTCGAGACGGACGCGCTCGTGGACGCGTTGCGCGAGGAGCGGATCGCCGGCGCCGGCCTGGACGTGTACGACGTCGAGCCGCTGCCGCGCGACGACGTGCTGCGCCGGCTCCCGAACGTCCTCGCGACGCCCCACCTGGGCTATGTCTCGCAGGACAACTACCGCCGCTTCTTCGGCCAGGCGGTCGAGGACATCGCCGCCTGGCAGGCAGGCCGACCGCTCCGCGTCCTCACCGCGCCGCACTGAGGCGGACGGTCTGCTGATGCGGCCCGCCCCGCGGCCCGGGGCTAGCCTTTCCCCTGTGATCGAGCTCCGTACCCCGACCCAGATCGAGCAGATGAAGCCCGCCGGCCGGTTCGTCGCCGACGTGCTGCTGGCGCTGAAGGAGAAGGCCGCCGTCGGCGTCAACCTCCTCGAGCTCGACGAGCTCGCGCACCAGATGATCAAGGACCGCGGCGCGGAGTCGTGCTACATCGACTACCACCCCTCGTTCGGCGCGATGCCCTTCGGCAAGGTCCTGTGCACCAGCGTCAACGACGCGGTCCTGCACGGTCTGCCCTTCGACTACGCGCTGCAGGACGGCGACCTGCTCAGCGTCGACTTCGCCGCGAGCGTCGACGGCTGGGTCTCCGACAGCGCGCTCTCCGTCGTCGTCGGCACGCCGCGCGAGGAGGACCTCCGGCTCATCGAGGTGACCACGAGGGCCCTCGAGGCCGGCATCGGCGCCGCCCTGGCCGGCAACAAGATCGGCGACATCTCCCACGCGATCGCCTCCGTGGCGCGGGAGGCCGGGCTGAAGATCAACACGCAGTTCGGCGGCCACGGCGTGGGGCGGACGATGCACGGCGACCCGCACGTCCCCAACGACGGGCGCCCGGGACGCGGATTCAAGCTCCAGCCCGGCCTGGTGATCGCGATCGAGCCGTGGTTCCTCCACACCACCGACGAGATCTACACCGACCAGGACGGCTGGACGCTGCGGAGCGCCGACGGCTCCCGCGGCGCCCACATGGAGCACACCGTCGCCATCACCGCCGACGGCCCGCTCATCCTCACCGCCCGCGACTGACGCGCGGCGCCCGAGGACTCCCCAGGCGCCGCGTCACTCCCAGACACCGAGAGGTCAGTACGTCGCCGACGTACTGACCTCTCGTGGCGCTGAGGCGGCGCCTGGGTCACTCCTCCTCGGGGATCGCGAGGTTCGCTGCGGCCTCGCCGATGACCGGCTCCTCCTGGTGGACGTACTTCCCACCGGCGAGCAGCGACGCAATGGCAGCGAGCAGACACATCCCGGCGGCAGCGCCGAAGACGACCACCAGACCCTGGTGGAACGGGTCGGACATCAGGCTGGGGAAGAACCGCTTGCCGGTGAGCGTGTCGAGGTCGGGGCTGCCGAGCCTGATCCCGAGCTTCTGCAGGTTGTCCAGGATCGTCTGGATCGGGTTGAAGCCGAGGAAGGACGCGAAGAGCGAGGCCACCGGTGGCATCTGGCCGGCCGCCGAGGCCGCCTCGGCCGAGACACCGTGGGCCTGCAGGCCGTTCGTCATCGTCGTCGGCAGCTTGGCCGCCAGGCCGGCGATCATCAGGGAGAAGAAGACCCCGATCGAGAGCGACGAGCCGGAGTTGAAGAACGTGCCACGCATCCCGGAGGCGGCACCGCGCTGGTTGGCCGGCACGGAGTTCATGATGGC